>NZ_JAAHGT010000999.1:693-3452 GCF_010672385.1 Okeania sp. SIO2F4 | reverse complement strand
CTATCCAGCTTGGTATGGCAAGGGAAATGTATTATCTGCTTTAGGTAGGTATAATGCAGCAATAGATGCTTATAAAAAGACAGTAAAAATTAAACCTGATTTTTATTTAGCTTGGCGAGACCAAGGAGCTTTATTTGCTTATTTATATCGACCATACGAGGCATTAATATCTTTTAATCAAGTAATTAAATATAAGCCAGATGATTTTGCAGTTTGGTATCTGAGAGGAAATATTTTAACAACAAATTTTCAGGAATATGAAGAAGCGATCGCTGCCTATAATAAGGCAATTCAATTAAAGTCTGATTTTGCTGATGCTTGGATGGGAAAAGGGGAAGCTCTTTATCGTTTAGGAAATTATGAAAAAGCTAGAGAAGCTGCCCAAGAAGCAATAAAACTTAAGCCTAACGATCCAGAAGTTTTGAGTTTTTTAAATGCTCTGGAGGAACATAGTTTACCGCCCTATCCTGTCGATTCGATACCAAATCAAAGAGAGGTTGAAAGAAGAAATTATCCTCCTCGTAAACAACCTAATTTATTGTGGTAATCAATATATATAGCTTTAAGCAATCAGCTATCAGCTATCAGCTCAAGTTAAGACTATTGGTTATAAAGCAATACGGTTCAGTTAAGGTTAAAAGCATGATTGATAATATGAAAAGAAGGAGGTTCAATCTGCCAAGTACAACCTCGGTGTTTTGGTTTTTTAGAACAAAACTTAGATACAGGCTTTTTGACAACTCTGGGATTATACTTCAATACGGTTCAGTTAGGGATTTTTTGTAAGCATTCAGCTATCAGCTATCAGCTATGAGTTATTAACTAATTATTACACTCTCTGGAGGAATTAGTTGTATCAGAAAATTATCCCATCCTAAGGTCATGCTCCGCAAACGACCGCTTGTTTCTCCTTGCTCATGAGAAGATTTTTACCTTAATTACTCGGTAAGTTATTACGTTCATGCATATGAATGCTTACAATTATTAAGTAATTAACACAGATTTTTTAATCTTTTTGATAATTATTAGTCAGAAGCGTGTTAATTATTCTTGTGTTTAAGCTAAGACGCATTTAAACATTTAAACTGCGTATTAGCAAACTAGGGAAGAAACCGTCAAATCCTCCCCCTATATCCCTATCTCCCCATCTCCTTATCAGCCACAATAAGCAATTTAGATGCTTAACAGATTACTTCTCTCCTACTCCCCTACTCCTTTATTCCCCTACTCCCCAGCTCAAGAAATAGTAGGTTTATATTGAAAAGCACGGAACATTATGCCGTGTTTTTTATTCTATAAAATTAACGACAATATCTACATCATAAAAGTCGGCATATCCTACAGATTAACCCACAAAAATCTGGAATGTTATGGGAAGTGCCTCAGAATTTATTTGATTATTAAGATTGGTTGAGGCGTCAGTAATAAAACTGAGTTATTTATCCGGATTTATCAACATAGTTCAGAATTTTAAATTAAAACTTGCAGATAGAATTATTCTGGATTTGATTTCATAGACAAAAATATTTTTCTCAATATAAAGATTGTTAACTACCCAGGAAAATAAGAGAATGTTTTTCAACAAAATATTAACGCTGAAACCGATGGGATGAATTGGCATTAATGGCTAATAGCAAAGGTAGGGTATTAGTATATATAAACCAACAGAAGACTAGCTATATTTTAGTCAATATTTCAGGAATATTTTCTGATAACCAATAGTTGTATATTTTTGCCTCCCCACTACTTCCTACTCCCTATTCCCTATCTCCTTTTTTATATTTCCTGATACATTCAATCTCTAACATTCAAAATTATTAATTTCTCTATAGTCAAAGGAGTAATATATGGCGACATTAACAGCATCTCAGTTTAACCCTACAGGCAATATTAGTGGCTTAAAATTTAATGACATTAATGCCAATGGTAGGTTAGACCCTAACGAATCTGGCTTACCTAATTTCACAATTTACTTGGATATTAATAACAATGGTTCTTTAGACTTCAATGAACCTGCTAATATTACCAATAATTTTGGAGGTTATTTATTCAATAACTTACCTGCTAATACTTATACAATTAGAGAAATTCAACAACCAGGTTTTAACCAAACTACCCCCACTCCAATTGTAAATGTGACTCCGGGAAGTAATCTGACAAATATCAATATTGGTAATAGTGGGAATGTGAGTAACCGGGGTAGTATTAGTGGCATTAAATTTAATGATACAAATACTAATGGAAGATTAGACCCTGGAGAAAATGGTTTAGCAGATATTACTCTATATTTAGACCTAAATCAAAATGGATTCTTGGATGAGGGAGAACCTCCAACTATTACTGGTGTTAATGGTGAATATTCTTTCCAAGATTTACCTCCCAATACTTATATATTGAGAGAAGTTTCTCCACCAGATTTTGATCAAACTACTCCCGACCCAATTTTAGATGTAACTTCAGGAAGTAATCTGACAGTTAATATTGGAAATGTAAGTAACCGGGGTCAAATTAGCGGTACTAAATTTAATGATATTAATACTAATGGAAGACTAGACCCTGGAGAAAATGGTTTACAAGATATTACTCTATATTTAGACCTAAATCAAAATGGATTCTTGGATGAGGGAGAACCTCCAACTATTACTGGTGTTAATGGTGAATATTCTTTCCAAGATTTACCTCCCAATACTTATATATTGAGAGAAGTTTCTCCACCAGATTTTGATCAAACTACTCCCGACCCAATTTTAGATGTAACT
>NZ_JAAHGT010000999.1:0-593 GCF_010672385.1 Okeania sp. SIO2F4 | reverse complement strand
TCCAACTATTACTGGTGTTAATGGTGAATATTCTTTCCAAGATTTACCTCCCAATACTTATATATTGAGAGAAGTTTCTCCACCAGATTTTGATCAAACTACTCCCGACCCAATTTTAGATGTAACTCCAGGAAGTAACATTACAAATGTCAATATTGGTAATGTAAATAATCGAGGTCAAATTAGTGGTACTAAATTTAATGACACGAATACTAATGGAATATTCGACCCTGGAGAAAATGGTTTAGCAAATATTACTCTATATTTAGACCTAAATCAAAATGGATTTTTCGATGATGGAGAACCTCCAACTATTACTGATGTTAATGGTGAATATTCTTTCCAAGATTTACCTCCCAATACTTATATATTGCGAGAAATTTCCCCACCAGGTTTTGCTCAAACTACTCCCGACCCAATTATTAATGTAACTCCCGGAAGTAATCTGACAAATATCAATATTGGGAATGTAAATAATCGAGGTCAAATTAGTGGTACTAAATTTAATGACACGAATACTAATGGAATATTCGACCCTGGAGAAAATGGTTTAGCAAATATTACTCTATATTTAGACCTAAATCAAAATGGAT
>NZ_JAAHGT010000998.1 GCF_010672385.1 Okeania sp. SIO2F4 | reverse complement strand
TCATGCACAAGGATTCCTGTGCATGGAAAAACTTCCTCGCATCAAGTACCAGAGAACCAAAGTTTCTGAGGTTTGAACAGTACCGTAGGGCATAATTCCACAGGCTTTTAAATAGAGCTAACGCTTGGTCTGAGTATCTCTCGAAGGTATAGCAAGGTATCTGATTTAAGTGGACTCGTTGAACCAATAATCCTGGTTTCAGGAGAATATGTCAAACCTTCCCTGTTCCCTATTCCCTAATTAAGAATTTTGTTTAATATTTTAGAGGTTTTTTGAGGCCATAAATTCAAACAATATTACTAAAAAAATCAAAACAGAGGACTTTCATCAGTCCCTGGTGTTTGACTAATATACATCTCCATCACTACTAGCTATCATCTAAATTCTCTTCCCAATGACCAAATATTTCCTCATAATAGGCCAAAATTTGATCTACTTTTTGACGAATAGTATCTTCAGCATCTTCAGCATACTCTAACCATAATCCTCCTACTTGGCTTTTGTTGTAGTCAAATAGCTCTGAGTCAGGAGGAGAAAATAAACCGACTTTTACTTTGCCTACTTGGCGTAAATGAGCTGCTACTTCTCGATAGATTGCGAGTGGTAGTCCCTGACAGCTAAATTGATAACGTTGTTGTTTGTGTTTCGCAGTCTCCATTCTAATATTTACCCATTGACAGATTATGTTGGGTTGGCTAATCTTTTCTACCAAACTTACCCAAACGGATATCTTGATTTTTCGCAGCTCAGTTCCTGTTTAACTGAAGACAACTGACTGTTGTCTGTAACTTATCTTCAAGAGCAGGCTTAAAATCGGTGGGAACTCCATCTACTGATGCACATAGTTTGACAAATTGACAGCAGCATTAAAGTCTCACCTCAGCAGTACAACCACAAGCATTATATAAAGATTTCATCTTAACCGGTCATGTAATTGTGGTAATTAGTTAGACAGCTATCAGATTATATTACTTATAATAATTACCTCTAATATTGTCCAACTATTTAATTTCAGTAGTTGGCCCTAAATACCTGACGAGCATTAGCACTATTGCGATGGTAACATGACTTGTTAATAGCTATTTAATCAAATCAAATCACTGAATTTATTTGTTGGTCGTCATTCATCTCACTGCTAACCCCATTGGGGAGTTACGGGATTCTTCTGACGACATCGATCGAGATAAATAATTCTCCAAACTACAATTTAGCAACTATTCAGTTAGCTGTTCTACATTACAACAATTGATATTATCCAAACATACTTTGCCCCACTGCAAAGCCCACCGAACCAGTTCTACTCGATTATGAGTTGAAGTTTTACTGAGAATATTACTAATATGGTTATCTACGGTTCGTTTACTAATTTCTAGTTTCTCAGCAATTTTTTCATTGGTCAACCCATCTGCTACTAGCTCCAGAACTTGCAATTCCCTTTCTGAAAGGGATATATGGGTTTGAGACTTGCAACCAGTCATAACTTTTTCCTATATGTGTATATCTGCCTAATTATAATTTTAGAGACATCTTGACAAAAATTACCTTAATGACAATCTATTAAGTAGTAAAAGTACAGGAAAGTCTCTAGAAAGTGGAATAAATTTCTTTTTATGATTAATATCTAAAGAAATTTTTGATTTTGGTAGTCATCAAATTTTTTAATTATTTCCTATTTTTGATTACCAATTTATAGTTTTCAGATACTTAAATCAATATGACCCATCCCTATGCTATTTGCCTTGGTGAAATTTTATTTGATTGTCTAGCAGACCAACCTGAGAAAACTTTAAATCAAGTTGATTCTTGGACAACCTACCCTGGCGGCGCACCTGCTAATGTTGCCTGTGGTTTAGTCAAGTTGGGTACTTCAGCAGCCTTGATTAGCTCTGTGGGTGAGGATACAGAAGGTAAAAAACTGGTACAAGTTTTACAGGAGATAGGGGTAGATACTTCAGGCATCCAGGGACATCCTTATGCACCAACACGAAAGGTCTATGTTTTACGTTCCACAATTGGGGAGCGTGAATTTGCTGGTTTCGGAGAACATCCAACAACAGAGTTTGCTGATACCCACCTCAAAGCTGAACTGCTGCCAGAGTCTTTGTTTTTAAATGGTGAATTTTTAATCTTAGGAACTCTAGGACTAGCTTATCCCGAAACTAGACAAACTATTTATCAAGCCCTTGATTTGGCTGACCGATATCATCTTAAGATTATGGTAGACGTCAATTGGCGTCCTTCATTTTGGCCTAATCCTGATGATGCCAGGGCACTGATACATTCACTACTAAAAAGAGTGGATTTTGTCAAGCTTTCTCTGGAAGAAGCTGAATGGCTATTTGACTCTACCGACCCTGGTGCAATTACTTACAGATTAGATTCGGTAGAAGGTACATTAGTAACTGCAGGTAATCAAGGCTGTGCTTATTATTTGTCAGAAAATGAAGGAAAGGTACCTGCTTTTTCATTGGATATTGTAGATACTACTGGTGCAGGAGATGGGTTTGTGGCAGGTTTTATACATCAATTGCGCCAATATGGTATTCGCCGTTTACAGCAACCAGGGGTAGCAAAACAAATTGTTACTTATGCTAGTGCTGTGGGGGCGTTAACTGCTACTCAAGTAGGAGCAATGACAGCTCAACCTACTGCTGATGAAGTAGAAACTTTTTTAGGTAGCTATTTGAATCAGTAAAATGGATATTATATAAGAGTTCAGTGAGGCTAAAATACTCTCTGAATTGTTTGTTAACAACTGATAAAAGTTAATTAGAGTTGAAAAAATATGGGACTTTTCGATCAAATTGTCGGTGCTATTAATAATCCTAATCAAGAGGGTAGTGATAGTCAGTTGAGTAATATTCTTGGCACAGTGCAGCAACTAAGCGGTAATCTAGGTGGAGATTTTGGCGCAACTCAAGCTGCTATGTCAATTTTGGGCGGTCATGTACGTTCAGCTTTGCAACAAAAACGAGAAGAGTCAGGTAGTACAGGAACTCAAGAAATTATCAATCAATTTGCAGGTACAACTCCCAACCCCCTAGCGGTTACTTCTCTATTTTCTCCTAGTCAAATCATTGATATTGTTCAAAGTATATCTGAAAAAACAGGTTTTGATGTCTCACAAGTTCAGAATTTACTGCCTACTTTAGTTCCAGTAATTCTCAATTTATTAAAAACTGGCAATAACCCTCAAAACCCTGAGCAAGCATCTAATAATGTTTTAAATAGCTTTTTGGATGCTGATGGAGATGGAGATGTTGATGTTGCTGATGTAATGGGAATGGCAGGTCGTTTTCTTGGTGGTTAACAAATAAGGTTTTTAGGTATGAGGTGTTAGTTAATTATAAAATTATCTATTTCTCCTTCTACCTAATACCAAAGAGTAAAAAATCTCAAAATAGACTATAAGAGATTGAATGTATCAGGAAATATCAAAAGGAAATAGGGAACA
>NZ_JAAHGT010000997.1 GCF_010672385.1 Okeania sp. SIO2F4 | reverse complement strand
CATTCGGGAGAGTAGTAGTAGCCAAAGTGTCATTAGGATTACTGAAAATACGAACAGTAATTTGTTCTTGACTCAAAGTCGATTTACCAACTAGCTCCCGGTCATAACCAAAGTCTGACCCTGCTTCTAATGTGGGTACAATCACAGCATCCCCATCCTTTAAAGGAATATTGGGCAAGTCAGTAGAATTTTGCAAAGGAGTATATAAATCAATTGTTTCTTCAATCACAGTACCATCACCTAAGGTCCGGCGAACTAAAATTCGTCGCAGATCGGCAGTCAGAGAAGCACCACCAGCAGCTAATAAAGCAGAAGATACCTGATTTGCAGGATAATAACCAGGTCGAGTTACTTCTCCATTCACAGTAACAATACCAGTAGCTAAAGCTCCTGCCTGACTATAATTAGTGAGTAACTCTCTGTCTTTCTCTTGAGGTATAATAGACTGCTGAGAAGGTATAATTACAACATCCCCATCTTCTAAACGTAAATCTGGAGGAGAACCACCTTCTTGTAATGGGGTTAAAATATTTACTATCTGACTAACTACAGAACCATCAGCTAAAGTCCGACGCACTTCTATATTCCGTAGGTCTGCTGTAAAAGTTGTCCCACCTGCTGCTGATAAAGCATCTGAAATTTGATAATTTCCTCCTACTGGATAATAACCAGGTCTTGTAATTTCTCCGGCAATTGTGATTCGGACTGGACGTTGCACAATTAAAGATATGGAGACTTCTGGATTAATGATAAATTTATTTAGCTCAGAGGTAATTTTTGCTATTGCTTCTAATATAGTTAAATCTTGCAATAATACAGTTCCTACCAGAGGCATTTGAATTGTACCTTCTGGACCAATAGTTGTCGCTACATTTAGATCGGCAAATCTTTGAACTTGAATCGAAAGTTGGTCTCCCGGTCCGAGTAAGTAACGTCTTAATCGTAAATCTGGGTCTGAGTCGAAGTTAGGATCTAAAGGTGGAGAACCTATAGATGGAGATTTTATATTAGTTTGTGCAATATTTTGTTTAGAGTTGTTAGGTAATTGGGATTGCCCATAAGCAGTTTTGGGAAAAACTAAACTAGCTAAGGATAATACTATAGCGCTAGAGTAAAAGTTGGCTAAGAATAAAGAAATTAATTTTCGAGAATGGTGTTTAATCATAAGCTTTGAAGTTACATTATTTGATTAAGTTTTCTTTAGACTTCTTGGAGAAGTCAGGGAATAGGAAATAGGGAATAGGGAATTATTAATTTTAGATCTGGAATTTATTTAATTAAAAAACTTTTGCTAGAGGTCTTTTGTAGTAGCGCGTCTAGACTGAAATTGTTTGTGGGTAAAAAACCTAACCCCCCAACCCCCTTCCCTGGTAGGGAAGGGGGAGAAAACTCACTCCTCTCCTTGCAGGAGAGGAGTAGGGGAGAGGTCTTCCGGGATACCAAAACTTAACCCACATTTTCAAGCTAGACACCTTAGTAGGGTCGGCAAATATTTGCTCACCGTAATAGCGTGTCTAAAGGGTAAAATCTCTCCCCTCTCCTTGCAGGAGAGGGGTTGGGGGAGAGGTCTTCATTAACTCGCTCTTTACCCACATTTTCAAGCTAGATGCAATAGTAATAGGGAGTCTAGGCTAAAACTGCAGGAAAAAAACCTAAACCCCTAACCTACTTCTCTCCCAGGGAAACTCGGAAGAACTCTCCCTTATCCTTGTAGGATAGGAGTTTTGGGATAGGTCTTAATCTGCTGAAATTTACCAATATTCTCCAGCGAGACAACCTATAACACTACACACAATTTAGAAGTAATCTCTGAGAGAGTTTTAGGTTTTTAAATGCTATTTGCGGAGCATTTAGTAATTTCTGCGCCTTTTGCTTCGACTGCTATACTAGCTAATTTTGATAAATTTCAGTCACTCATACCAATTCACTTAAATAATGTGAGAAATAATTTGACCTTGATTATCAGAAATAATCGCCAAAATTTTTGTTATTTAAACTTTTTAGGCAATATAATCTTAACTTCTGAATTTTGAGTTTTGACTTTCGTAAAACGATATAACTAATTGTGGTTAGTGATATTTAAAACTTATTTGAATGCTTCTTTCATTAGTGATGCTTGAATTTTTTCCCCAATAGATTTGACTTGTGGTAGATAGGGATCGATATCTGCTAAAGGTTCAACAGGCAATAAAATATTTACTGCTACCCAAGGCACCCGCTTTTTGGATATCATAGCCGATCTATCCTTCCAAAACCAATCACCAGTTTCTGGACTTCCTCCTCCAGGCCAAGCATACCATTGCATAACTGCATAAGTTTGTTGATTTGTCCAGCCTCGAAAGAATCTAGCTTCTATATTAGAAGATTGCTTTTCTGAGTCTGTAGTTCCATTCCCATTGCCTGCTATTTTCACGGTAAATTTAACTCGTTGGTGAGAATCGGTTTTCCAGCGATTAAACCCGTTTATATCCATCCATTCTACTTGGGGCTTGTCTTTGGGTCCATTCGGAGTTAAAAGTAACAAAATTACAGATTGATTATCCTGTTTAACTTTTTGCAGCAACCAATTATGGTCAGCAATTCGTATTTTTTGATGGGATATTGTTGGCAAATCAGAAATAGTTAATCCCTCTTCTCTTATTTGTCGTAAGTCTTTGAAATTAGTAATTCTTGGTGTATTTTTCCATGACCATTTTCCTGTTATATAGCCAGGAACAGCACCTACTACTAAAACAATTAACAGAAGTACAACTAATATTACTTTTGAAAGTTGATATCTCTGAAGTATTTTAAAACTGTAAATCATAAAAAAATGATAATTTAATTAATTTGTGCGATTATTTTGGAAAAAAATAATCGCACAACTATACTTTTGATTATATTTCTATATAGGCTTTCTCATGTTAGTTAAGGTATACTTTTTTTGTACTTTTCTATTTCCTTTTTCCTAAACTGAGAATTTTTGACCTTAACCTAAGCATTCAGTTTTTCCTGGGTCATGCTACCTAAACAACTTTTGAATGTAATAACTTGATTTCGGTTAGCTGATGAGCAATTTCATTAATATTTCACTTCTTGGAGACTAAATTCCTCCTGACAAAATAATTAGTTAATAACTCATAGTTCATAGCTAATAGCTGAATACTTAAATCTTAACAGTACCACAATCATAATTTATATATCAGATTGATTTTGAGCATCAGCCGATGTTGTGAAATAATTATCTACCCAGTTCATAATCAGAATTAATAAACCCAACATACAGGCAGAATACATATCTCCACCCCATCCATCATGTAACCAATGAAAAGCTTCATCCTGACCTGTACCATGAAAAATTGTTAGTACAGTATTTCTCACAATATTTGCACTAACACTAACTAATAATGTATCACCTCCCTCGGCGCCGCGGATCTCGACGATGACGTTGCGGCCGTCGTTCGGATCCTTGGGCAG
>NZ_JAAHGT010000996.1 GCF_010672385.1 Okeania sp. SIO2F4 | reverse complement strand
ATACAGAAAATACAGAAACGCAAATAACAAGACCACCCCAAACTTCATCCCAACCAACAACCGAAAATACAGAAAATACAGAAACGCAAATAACAAGACCACCCCAAACTTCATCCCAACCAACAACCGAAAATACAGAAAATACAGAAACGCAAATAACAAGACCACCCCAAACTTCATCCCAACCAACAACAGAAAATATAGAAAATACAGAAACGCAAATAACAAGACCACCCCAAACTTCATCCCAACCAACAACAGAAAATATAGAAAATACAGAAACGCAAATAACAAGACCACCCCAAACTTCATCCCAATCAACAACACCAACAATAACAGCAAATCCTGAAACACCATCACTAGAAACTCAGACTTCCCAAAACTCAGAACCAGAAAAACAGCCAGATATTACTAACGATCTTGTACTTGCACCTAGATTAGTTCGTTCCCTATCTAATCAGCAAGCAGATTCTGTCTTATCTGTAACCATTAGTTTTAATGGCAAAATATTAGCCAGTAGTAGAGGAAAAGATATTCAACTATGGAACTTAGAAAGTAGCAAACTACTAGATACTTTATCAAGTCATACCGCCAATGTACTCTCACTAGCAATTAGTCCAGATGGCAAAACCTTAGCAAGTGGAAGTGAGGATGGTACAGTAAAATTGTGGGATATTCCTACAGGAGAAATGCTAACCAGTTTTTTGCATTCTGACGTAGTGACTGCTGTAGGTTTCACTGCTGATAGCAGAGCAGTGATAGGATGCACTCCAGCTCGCGGAATTAAATTGTGGGATGTTTACACAGGGCGACTACTACAAACGATGAATGGTACTCAACCTATTGCTTTTGGTGCTCAGGGTCTGCGGATGGCAACCAGTGGGGGACCCAGATATATTCGACTCTGGAATGTCGCCCAGGGGCAACTTTTGAAAAATCTGTCTATACCCAGTAAAAATAATAATCAAAGGATAGAGGCGATCGCTTTCAGTCAAGATGGGCAAACTATTGCTCATGCGATACGGGGAGAAAGTAAGATTTTAGTCTGGGATGTAGAAACCTGGGAAATGCGTCACACTCTAGAAAAACATTCTCAGGCAATTAAGGCGATCGCTATTAGTCCAGATGGCAAAATTCTCGCTAGTAGTAGTGAGGATGGTAAAATTAATTTGTGGGATATTAGCAGTGGAAAATTGTTGAGGAGTATCAAAGGTTCTGGTGCAATAGTTTTTAGTCCTGATAGTCAGCAGCTTGTAAGTGTGGCAGAGAATAATATAATTCAGCTTTGGCAAATTTACAGATCGGCGATTGAGCAGTGAGATTTCAGTTATCAGTTAAAGCTCGTAGTAGGGCTTTAGCCCGAACATAGATCAGGCTGAAGCCCTACTATAAACTCGATCGTAGATTACTTTTGACTTGTACAGCTACAATTATCTATTCTAAAATAGAGAAGGGGGTGGAGTAGAAAAATTGTTAAATATAGGACTTACGCATAGACCATATATGTAGAGTTCAAAAACTATAACGTTCTAGTTTTTTGTGCTATATGTAGTACCCATGCGTAAGTCCTGAAATAGTTAGGTTGATTTGCACCTATCTACCTATTTATTACACAACTTATATATCGAAAATTCGTCATTGCGATGATAGGAAGCAATCTCAGGGGTTACACGAGATTACTTCCTTCCGCTCCGTTCCAGTCACAATGACCTACAGTAACTAAGATGTGTATATATTCAAACATAAGATTTTGGGTAGCAACCGGGTTTCTTTATGTAAGTCCTGTATTAATTAATTATTCACAAAAAATGACAACAAAGCCACTAAAATGACGGATTTTAATCAAAATGAAGAATTATTGTCCGAGCTAATATTTGCTCTGGAAATGTCTCAAGGAGACTTTCGACTATTTTTAGCCCGTTGTAATAATCTAACTCAGCGCGATCGCCTCATCCAACAATTCCAGACATCCTTTTCTGGAGACTTAGCAAAGTTGCACTTAGATGAGTCAGTCGGAGAACTTTATGCCACTATCTGCCAACAACTAGGAGAGCAACAACCAGATGCGCTAATGGTTTGGGGTTTAGATTCAGTAACGGATGTAGATAAATTGCTCGTCTCAATGGGGTTAGTACGAGAGGAATTTAGAAATAATTTTCACTTCCCAATACTTTTATGGATAGATGCAGAAATTTCCCAGAAGTTTATTCGCTTAATTCCTGATTTTGAAACTTGGACAAGTCTCACTGTATTTGAAACTCCCACTCAAGAATAAGGAAAAATTGAGGCAGCAGTAGATAAATATCAACGAGCAAAAGCACTTGATAACATGGCATTGATTCCTACTTGGCAAAATCTTAACCCAGAAGCTAAAGCCCAAGATGAGGCAGTAGATGGGTTTTTATCTCAAGGAAGGGAACTTCTCAAAGATGGTAAAGTTAAGGAAGCAATTAAATATTATAAACAAGCAGAAAAAATCGACCCTAATCTAATTTCTGCTGGTAATTGGAATACACTTTGTCGTCAAGGAAGTCTTTATCAACAAGCTGCTGATGTGATGTTTGCCTGTAAAAAAGCAGTCGTCCTTAGCCCAAAAGATGCCGATATTATTGATAGTCGGGGACTTGCCAGGGCTTTAACAGGGGATATTGAAGAGGCAATTGCAGATTTTCAGGTATTTGTAGAATGGACTGATGATGAGGAGGAGAAAGCGCAACGGCAAGAATGGATAAAAGCACTCCAGGCAGGGGAAAACCCATTTACTGATGAGGTGTTGACGGAATTGAGAGATTAGTAGGCGTAGGTTGGGTTAACGATACCAACGGACATAATATCATATTGAATAGTTATATTTTGGTGAAAGGGAGGCAAAAGGCAGCTATGCTGAAGGCAAAAGGTTTTTTGCCCATTTTGACCTTAATTTTATACACGCTCCGATGCTACCAGATTTGATATCATACCATAATTAATAATTAAGGTTAATTGACAGAACTTAAGTCCTATAATATATTGATTTTTTTTAATTCTAATCTAGGTGTTCATTAATTGATAATGGATAATTGATAATTACCTCGGGTTTTAACCGTACGGGAATTGAATATTGGGAAATATCATTTCTTCTCTTGGTCGATTGTATATGGCGTTTGCGCTTCGCAAAGCTTCGAAGTGCGCGTAGCGTCCCGGAGGGAACCGAAACCTCGCCATCCCATCCTAAGGTCATGCTCCGCTTGCCGACCGCTTTTTTCCCCTATCCAAGGGGAGGCTTCAAGGCGCGAATTAATTAATTATTAATTAATTATTAATAATTCGGGAAAAAAAATTATTGGTGTTTCAATGATTTTTTTCTCCTTATAAAAGTTGTAATATTGTGTCTGAATAAATAGTTATAAATCCACTCTCATACCCCCCTTTAATAAAGTCAGAGGAGTATTTGAAAATGGAAGAGACGAAGGAACA
>NZ_JAAHGT010000995.1 GCF_010672385.1 Okeania sp. SIO2F4 | reverse complement strand
CTCTTAATACAGATGTTCTATTGAATACGAATTTAAAAATTTAATAGTTCAAATCCAATATTTCTCCGCACCTCCTGACTCCTTATCTAAATTATCTTCCCTCCGCGACTCCTGACTCCTTATCTAATTACACCAATGCTACCGGATTTGATATTATTGATTCTTTATTATTTATTCCTTCTTCCTTCTTCCAACTTTGGTTTTCCCTCTTCCTTATATGAAATACAAAAAATTGTGCTACTTAAGAATTTTCCCATTACCCAATCACCCTACTACCCTATATCCCCATCCCCCCATCTCCCTATCAATACTTTTGTAGCAAACATTAACGTATTTGATATTACTTGTACCATTTGTAACAAACATTTATCACGCTTGGTATTAAGGGAAATAAGGAAATTAAAAAGATCGCTTTCTTAGAAAAAATTTAGCTTAACTCCTGATTGACAAAAAGTTTCTACTTTCGAGCAAAAATTCCAGATTTACAACTAGGAAGACCGAAGCTTAAAATATAGAACAAAATTAATACTAAAGTTTCTATAGCAATTAGCTAGTCGATCTTTGATTCACTGAAGATTATTGGAACAAGTTAAAAGTCAATAAAAAACTTGAGTCAGAGGTATTCACCCCAAAATCATAGTTCAATTACTAATTACTATTTTTCTACAATTAACTTATATATTAGGATAGGAGTTATAAATGTTCAATACTGTCAATGGTGTCTTAAAAAATTCTAGTTCAAATAACCCATATCTGTTAGCCATGTCTAAGGAAGCAGTTGTTGATGAAATCATTCTACCAAATGAACTTGGTAGAATCCGCTATCGAGGTAGTGTATGGAATGCTAAATGTCTCCAAGAAATTACAATTTATCCTGAAGATGTTGTGTATGTGGTAGGTAATGATAATATTACTCTAATTGTAGATATTGTTCCTCATAGCGATTATAATTATTCTTACCAAAGCCAGAAAAAATTACCTTCTGCAACCCCTTTATTTTTCCTTGGTAATTTCTTACTACTGCTCTTAATTTTGTTGTAATTTTAACCACTATAGCGCTACACCCAATAGGATAGTTAAAGGAGATAAACATTGATTAAATTGCTTTTTTATCCTGCCAGTAGATGCCTATTTTGTATTTAGTGATGTACTCCCACACAAATATTTCAGTGTGGGGTTATTTTACTATCAAATATTCACATTTTAATCAACAAAAAAACTGCTAAATCAAGTTAGTTAAATTCAAGCTTTGTCTTAGTTAAAAATGCACAAATATAAACAGGAATATCAGCAGTATTTTTAAGTATTTATAAAGTAAGCATGTCAAGATTATGCAAACAATAAGAGGAGCAAAATCTTATAAAAATCACCAGGGAAAATTAAAATTATTTACTCCTATATAGAATCATTTTTTGCTGGAACTTCAAACTTATAACCTACTTTCCAAACAGTTGTTATATACTCAAAATCACAACCAGATTCTCTCAGCTTTTTGCGAATCTGACCAACGTGTACATCAGAACACTTTAGGTCCCCTACCCACTCACTATCCCAGACTTTATTGTACAATTCAGAGCGTTTCCAAGCATAGCCAGGTTTACTAGCCATACAAGATAATAAATTAAATTGTATATGAGTTAGAGGGATAATTTTATTCTGAAATTTCGCTTCTCTACTAGTAGAATCTATTACTAAATCCCCGAATATGAGTTGCTCTGATTTTTTTTGAGAAAGTAGTCTGGGACGCTTCAATAGTGCTCTAATACGGGCACCAAGTTCTACTAAACCAAATGGTTTTGTGAGATAATCGTCAGCACCCAAGCCAAAACCTTTGACTTTATCAGCTTCATCAGCTAAACTGGTCAACATCAGTACTAACACATCATTATAACTTTGCATTTCCTGACAAAGCTGAAAACCAGTAGTGTCTGGTAGATTGATATCTAAAACAACTAAGTCTGGTTGAAATTCCTTAAATAAAACTAAGGCTGTTTGACCATCTTGTACAGACTCTACTTGATAGTTTTGTTGACTTAAAAAGCGATGAACTAAGTTTCTAATTGCTGGGTCATCATCCACCACAAGAATCTTAAAAGATACCATATTAAAACTATCCTATTTTTTCCATCGTTACTTTATAAGTTTAACTGCTACGGCAATTATCGCAAAATAAACCCTTAATCGTCAAAAAGTTCCGATATATATATTCTCAAAATGACCAAAAAACTATTTTAGGACTTACACAAAGAAACGGGGTTTCTTGGAGAAATTGTTGGTTTGAGCAATAGACATCTGCCACCAGATTTCTGGGTTCGCGTGCGTAAGTCCTATGTTGATCGACTCAAGATTCATTTCCCTCATATCCCTTATAGCTTTCACCACCTGACTCAAAAACATTACCTGTGAGCTTTTTTCCTTGAATAACTTGCTGTCTTCTTTTTTATTATGCTATAGTAATAAATATATACTTTTTAATAAATACAAAATTTTGATAAATAGTCTGAAATTATGGCCTCTGTGGCCTGTAGTTTTTGGCCTTTTATCTGTTGCTTTGTGCCTGGACATTTTCTGTACAACCCAGATAAAATTACTATATAGACAGGTACTCTAAGTATGAAATCGGAAAATGTTTGCTACTTGTATGCTCCTCATTAAGATCGGTAGGGGTTTTCTAGTGTGAATATTAATGTACTAGGTTACACTGAAGATGAATTATAAAGCTTAGTCATAGATTACTTTTGTCTTTTACCTCCTGATATCATGTCCGGTAGCATCGTTTGTGGATAAAATGTAAGTGACAATTGCAAGAAAACCTTCTGCCTTCCTTACACTAAAGTATAAGTATTCAAGCGGACATGATATGACTTGCGCCTAGCGCTAGATCTCTCCGTTCTACTAAACTTACCCAAACTTACCCAGGCCGGAATTGCATGAGCTTTAAAGCTAGTTTCCTGTTTTGCTAACGCAATGCTGCGCAAACACAGAAGACCACTGACTATTATCTGTAACTTATCTTCAAGAGCAGGCTTAATATCTGTGAGAATTCCACCTACTGACGCACATAGCTTTCATCTTTTAACAGCAGCCGTCTTACTCTCAGCGAACGTTAGCCCTTGACCCGCGCTCTCGGTCAGGGGAGCGACGCAATTGGAAAACCAATCAATAAGAGCGGTTCTTACAATAGTATGCTATCCTCAATAAGATCGGGCTGCTGGGCTAGCAGTGTCAGCGCCAGTCGCTCATGGGGAGACCCCCTTTGACTGCGCTGGCAAGTCTTTAGGAGCGCGCCTTTAGACCGATGTATAGGTTCGGCCTCCTCAGCAGGTGCGGTCTTAAGCAGAAAGCCCCTATAGCCTGATGGAGCGGGAATCCCGCCCTGTCTCGATTAGCAGCGTCGGGAGGATGTCAATTCAATTAAAGATGACAAATTATGTCAACTTTTGTCCAATTGTTTTACA
>NZ_JAAHGT010000994.1 GCF_010672385.1 Okeania sp. SIO2F4 | reverse complement strand
GGTCGATTGCTTCCTCTCGTGGCTGCGGACGACTGTTAAACCGGATTCTATATTAGTTAGGACTTACGCACCTGCAACCTATTTTCGTCCCTATCGACCGACAGGGAAGCAATCTCAATCCTAGTTTTTCGTACCTCATGCGTAAGTCCTGTTAGTTATTTGTTCGAGGATACATTTTGGTAAAATGTTCTTGTAACCTTCGATGAATAAAGATATAACCACCTCCCACTTTTCTTAAAAAGATGCGTTCTGTTGCGTAGTCAAGGAAGCGAGCATAGTTCCAAGGAATATAGCCTTGCCACCAGAGCATCAGACGTAAAGTAAAGTGTTGAATTAAAACTACTCCAGCAAAAACTGGTCCTTTTCCACCTACCATTCCAGCAAGTAACCCAACCGCTAGTCCTATACTGACAATCTCGTGAAATATTCCTTTAGCGTAATTCAAACTACAAAGCATTCCTACAGGAAAGAATATTCCAAAGAAAAGACCAGCATATCGGGCTGACTTCCAAACACCTTGGTTAGGATTTATGGTTTGTGCTAGGTTTTCTCCTTTGTCTATTGAACCAATAAGTCCAGGAAGTGTTGTGAAGATTAGCAACTCAATAAAGATATCAAATAAGTCATCTATGTCACTGAGATTGTATCTTTCTGTAAAAAGCAGACGTGTAAGTACATAAATTGAGCCACTTATTAATCCAATTGTTGCATATCTTCTGGCTTTCTTTCCAGATGGCTCAATAGTGTCAATAATTCCTATTTCTCTACCTATTAAAGTTAAAAAGATACCCAGAGCAATTCCATCAATCATCACAGGAGATAATATACTCCTCCTTGCTTCATGTTCTATACTCTCTGCAACAATTGGATCGACCATTAAATAAATAATGATTGCATATATTACCCCAGAAACTATTCCAGGAAGAAACCTAAATATTTGTTGAGGGATAAACCCAAGCCTGAAACTTGGTGTAATTCTAGGTATCAAATTAGATAGCATAGGGAAACTTAGACACGATACTACACCTGCTATCACTGAAGGAATAATCAGGGATATCTGTACTCCTAAATCATTCGTAACCAGTATACCAAAATGTAAGACCCCAATCAATCCAACTATTAGTCCAAGAATCACTCTAAAACCAAGATTGTACGCCCATTGTTGACCAGGCAACCAATCAGGCTGTATATGCTCAATTAATAATTCTTTTCTATCTCTCTGTGTGATTTTCTGAGCTAACCAACTTAACCAATACTTTAATTGTCTTTCTGAATACTTTATCTTCCTCTCCTCAAATCTCCGTTTAATATAAGTATTAAATAAGTGATTTAGGCGTTTTTCTAAGGAGCCAATCTCTAATAATTCTTCTCTAGAATTATCTTTATAAGCAACAGAAATGAAGTTGAGAGTCAGGGGACTTTTCACTAATGTTTGTATGGCTTTGTCTTCTTTTTTCAACTCCTGAACTCCTGATAATGCTTCTCCTGCATCATCAAAATAGCGATTGATTTGCTCTTCTGTAAGTTGTCTATAGAAAACAGCAGTTTGGAATTGAAGTCTTTCTGAAACTTGTCTGTAATCTCGAATTCGAGAGCAAACAACCATTTCAGTTTCTTCATAGTCTCGTAGAAATTGATTAATTGCGATAATGCAATCTCCTCTTTTGCTTTCCCTAACTTCGTCTAAACCATCTAACAGAAGTAGTAACTGCTGCTTTGTCACCCAAGCATTACACTGCTTTTGAGAAAATTGATAAATCCTATTGAGTTCTTGAGCTAGCCAATTAGCTAAAGGTTTTGGCTCCTTTTCCGCAGCCCAACTAGAAAGATTGAGAACTACAGGAATTGGTAGGTTTATATCTCTCTTCGCATCATTAATTGATTCACGAGCAATTTCGAGAAGTGCTGTAGTTTTACCAGACCCCGATCTACCAAGAATCAGCATTTTTCTTGTACCTTCAAGTTCGCCGAATATATCAATTGCCCTAGTTCCTTCTGGCAAGTTTCGTTTTTGCAGCTCGGAACTTTCTGGTTGTTCACTTGAGGGATATCCCACTAAATTCTTGTCTTCCATCAAACCCAACTCAAGGGTTTCTTCAATATGTAAAGATTTTTCCAGAACACCTTTAATCCAAAACTCTTCTACCCTATTAAGTAAGCTTTCACGGGGGGTTGCTGCACGAGTGTCGGATTTTTCTTGATTTTGAAAGAGGTTTCTAACTTTTAACCATATATTCATCACCCAAATAGTCAAAATCACCCAAATAGTCAAAGGTGTTGTCGGGGGATTTTCATCACTACCAATATCTGGAAGTCCCCGTAGCTGTTGCCAGGTGATGCTTTCTTTAGCGAGATTGTGATGAATCACTGGCAACCAACTAATTTTTGGTATTTGTGTGTTCCTCTCTGGATTTTCTATATATTTTTGTATTTCAAGTCTAGCTTTGTACACAGAACGATATAAAGATAAACCTTCTGTCTCCTGTAAATTCTCTCCAGTCTTACTTTCTGTTCTTTGCCCAGTGAAAAATTCCAGAAAAGATTTCACAAATTCTTGTGCTACTTCATCAGGAACAGGTTCCCGCCAAACAATAATTTGAGCAATGTCTAAATCTGCTAATTTACGTGCTAACCCTAAACCATCACAGGAATTAAAAATGGCTAATTTCATTCCTTGATATTGGTCGATCGCTGTTTGAATAATTTCTCTTATTTCTTGAATATCCAGTGTTTCCTGTTGGTTAAGCTTTAGGTATCCAGTGTTATTATCTGTGTTACTATGTCCAGAAAAAAAGAGAATATCCCAGCGTTCTTTCTCCATGAAATTGAAAAATTCTGACCGTGTAGGTTGCCGGAGAAAGACACAATATGCTCCTGGTATTTTGCGGAGTAATCGTCGATCTGCTTCAACTTTAATACCCTTAGTGTCTCCAAGAACACATAAAATTTTAACTCTTTTTGGTCTAGGTAATACTGGTTCTGCTTCAGGAGACATAAAGTTAACTTGCTCTGAATTACTGAATGATAAAGCCACATCAGAAAAATTGTCTTGGGAAAATAAATTCCACCAATGCCAAGGGAGTTTTGGCAATAGACTTTCAGAACTAATATTCTGTGTCTGAAGCACAACATTAATTTCATCATCAGGATGGAGTTCGATTGCTAGCTCCAATGGTCTGTTGACAGGATTAAGCCAATGATTAAGACTATCTCGTAAAGTATCAATATTTTGATTGCACCTAGAAGTACTAACGCTAGTAGCTTGCACCTTTTTGAAGCGACCTCTAGGGCGAGAGGAATTAATTATATTCTTATACTCAGTTTGCCATTGTTGATAATTATTAGGTATCTCTGAAGAACCCGGAATTTGAGTGTCTAATTGCCTCAAATTCTTGAAGTAATTTCCTATTAATATTACACTGGTAACAAAAGTAGGAAATTACTTCAAGAATTTGAGGA
>NZ_JAAHGT010000993.1 GCF_010672385.1 Okeania sp. SIO2F4 | reverse complement strand
TCATACAATTCCAAGTCTATGAAACCAGAACTCTGGTAAACCTTGTGCAAAGCTTCCAAAGTCTTGCGATAGTAAGTTTTATCCAGTGCTTCCCGACGCTTGGCACGAAATTCAGGAGTCCACTGCTCCTTAGTTTTTTGCCGTCGCCACTCCAACAATTCTTCATCTTGCCATTGCTCTTTTGCTACTTCAGAAGCTGTCTCCCGTGCTTCTGGGTTGTTCGCAAAATAATCCCGTACTCGATCTGCTTGAGCTTGACAGTTAGCAGCTTTACTCCAATATTCCTGTTGTGCTTTCATTAACTGTTCGCGATTTTGTTCGCGATACTCTTCATTGCCATCATAAAACTCGCGCCATTTCTGAACCATAAAAGCTTTATACTCATCAACCTCCCACTGCGCTTTCGCTTGTTCCGATAAAATCTTTTGCGTCTCAGGTTCCTGCATTCGTTCCTTCATCTTCGCCCGAAATTCATCAGTTGTATGAGCTTGACGACTTTTTTCTTTAACATCAGGACGATGCAAAGTAAATTCAAGATGTGCCCTGTGTAATGCCAAGTGTTCCTCTGCTGGAAGTCGCTGAATATTAGTAGGATTATTATTCAGTTTATTAAAATCAACATGATGACGATGGTTGCCATCTGCTGAATTATATACCCCTGCGTTCAAATTATAAAAATCCGCCAACAAATGAGTATAAATCCAATTCTCTTTTTGAGGATTCCAAACCATTTCATAACCATCTAATCCCTGGCCACCTTTTGTCTTTTGAGATAACTTTCGATACAGAGGCATCAAAGCATCATTTGGTGTTAATAAAGCTGCTGGTTTATAACTACCATCTCTGAGCATAAAAGGATGATCTGGAGTACAAATTATAGTCTCATCATTATCCAAAGTTATCTTAATAACTGTGGCATTTTTCTTAGTCATTCTTGCATTAATTATCCGTTCAATTGCTACATATCCCTTCTCATTAATTGTGTAACAAAAATGTTCTTTACCCTCAGCTTGTTCAGCTACTATTTCTATAAAGCTAAGTCTACGTCCATCAGCTAAAATAACTTGTTGATGGCCATCGTTACAGCCCCCAGCACTATCTCCTTCCACAAGGTATAACTCTGATTCTTCCGGGTTTTTCGTACTGCAATCGGCTAGTTTTCCTGGTAATGGAGAAGATTCTAAAACTGATTTTCTCCTAACTAAATCCCTAGCTCGACGAGCTGCTTCTGCTGCTTTAAAAGCTTGAATAGCTTTCTCTAAAACTGCATCAGCAATCTGAGGATTAAAATCTAAATATTCAGTTAAAACTTCTCCAACTAAAGAATCAACAATACCCCTTACTTCAGTATTGCCTAATTTAGTCTTAGTTTGACCTTCAAACTCCGGTTCTGGAACCTTCACAGAAATAACTGCTGTCAAACCTTCCCGGACATTTTCACCACCTAAATTTGAATCACTATCTTTGAGTTTATTCCGCTTCCGGGCAATACCATTCATAGTTCTGGTTAAAACAGTTTTCAACCCCTCCAAATGAGTACCCCCATCAACAGTCCGAATATTGTTGGCAAAACCCAGAACATTATCACTAAAAGCATCCACACACCATTGCAAAGCTACTTCCACTTGCACATCATTCTTTTCCCCCTGCACAAAAATCACCTCTTCATGCAAAGGCTGTTTTTCCCGGTTCATGTAGGTGACATATTCCTTAATACCACCCTCATAACAATAAGACTCTACTCGCGGTTCATCACTTTTGAGTAACTCCAGGCGGCGATCTGTAATTGTAATCTTGACACCTGCATTCAAATATGCTAGCTCTCGCAGACGACCAACTATGGTATTGTAGTCAAATTCGATACCTGTAGTAAAAATTTCCTCATCTGGCAGAAACTGTACTGATGTACCTGTGCGCTTTTCTTTATTAGTTTTAGATTTTAAGTCCCCAGTAGGTTTGCCACGCTCATAACCCTGGATATGTGTCTTTTTATCCCGCCAGACCGTTACCTCTACCCACTGTGACAAGGCATTGACCACGGAAACCCCCACACCGTGTAATCCCCCAGAAACTTTATAGCCACCTCCACCAAATTTACCTCCAGCGTGGAGAACAGTCATAACCGTTTCCAAAGCAGACTTACCTGTTTTAGAATGGGTATCTACCGGAATACCCCGGCCATCGTCTGTGACTTTGACAGATCCATCTTCATTCAGGTCAACCTCGATGTGGCTGCAATAACCAGCTAGCGCCTCATCGATGGAGTTATCAACAACTTCGTAGATTAGATGATGTAGTCCACGAGGCCCTGTAGTCCCGATGTACATTCCCGGTCGCTTGCGTACCGCTTCGAGACCTTCCAGAACTTGTATTTGTTCAGCGCCGTAATTGTTGCTGGCCATAGCAATATATCTCCCAATAATGGCTTTAATACTAATTTTCGTCAAAAAATGAAATTTTTCTCCTAAATTATAACATAAAAGCCTTAAATGCGATTCTAGGGTATTTTTAGGAGGAATTTATTTAGGGTATGTAGATAGGAGTCAGGAGTCAGGAGTCAGGAGTCAGGAGTCAGGAGTCAGGAGTCAGGAGTTAAATTCTTGCTGTGACTAAACTTGAGAGGCATGAGAATTTATTTTAATTTTGACTTTTAACTTTTGACTTTTCTCTTGTGGGTGCTTCAATAATTAATAATTACCTTTCCTGAAAATGGATAGGATTGACCAAAATGATTTTTTTTCTTCTCAAGGGGAGATTGGATATGGCGCTTAGCGTTCCGCACAACTACGCACTTCGGCTGTCACCAATATGAAAAGCGGAGCAGCTTTGTAAGAGCGGGAGACCTCGCCATCCCATCCTAAGGTCATGCTCCGCTTTCCGACGGCTCTCTTGGTCGATTCGAGGCCAGCGTTTGCGCTTCGCAAAGCTTCGAAGTTCGCGTAGCGTCCCGGAGGGAACGGAAACCTCGCCATCCCATCCTGACGGACTGCTCCGCTTTCCGACCGCTTTTTCTCCACGGCGAGTGAGAGGCTTTAAACCTTAATTATTCGGTAAGTTCTGATATTATAGGTTGACTAATAATTTCTTTTAGTCTTAACTTTTAACTGATAACTTTTGATTTTTGACTTTTTACTTTTCTCTAATTACTATTTGTGGGCCAACTGCTACGGGTAAGTCTAGATTAGCCTTAGACTTAGCCCAGAGATTAAGTTCAGTAATTCTCAGTGCTGATTCCCGTCAAGTGTATAAATATTTTAACATTGGAACTGCAAAACCAACTATAACAGAACAAGAATTAGTACCTCATCATTTAATAGATATTTGTGAACCCACAGAGACTCTTACATTAGCAGAATATCAGGAACAGGCACAACGTCTAATTGTTAATTTTCCTACTGCTCAAACTGATTTTGCTCCACCAAGTTTATTAGTGGGGGGGACTGACTGTTAACTATTGCG
>NZ_JAAHGT010000992.1 GCF_010672385.1 Okeania sp. SIO2F4 | reverse complement strand
TCTCAAAAGGAGTTTTTCTCGACTATTATCCAGACAAAGACGATGAAAATGCTCCTGAAGCATCAGAAGTATTAGGGAAAACTCTAGAAGAAATATTTCCCCAAGATTTAGCTGTTTGGACTCGACACTACTTAAAGCTTACTCTCAAAACTGGTAAAGTACAAGCAGGAGAATATTGTACGTCGATCGACGATCGCCTCTATCATTATGAAGCTCGTTACGTTAAAAGTGGTACAGATGAAGTGTTAGCAATTGTCCGTGATATTACAGAACGAAAACAAGGAGAAATTGCACTCCAACAATCAGAAAAACGTGAACGAGAAAGAGCATTACAATTAGAAAAAGCTTTAAAAGAACTGCAAAATACTCAAGCTCAATTAGTACAAGCAGAAAAAATGTCTAGCTTAGGTCAAATGGTTGCTGGTATTGCCCATGAAATTAATAATCCCATTAGCTTTATTTACGGTAATATTCTCCATACAAATAACTATATTAGAGACTTACTACATTTACTACAACTTTATCAAAAAAACTATCCAGATTCTGTGCCAGAAATTCAAGATTTTGCTGAAGAGTGTGAAGTGGATTTTCTAATAGAAGATTTACCAAAAATAGTTGATTCAATGAATATTGGAGCGAATCGAATTAAAGAGCTAGTTTTATCTCTAAGAAACTTTTCTCGCCTTGATGAATCGGAGATGAAAAAAGTAGATATTCACTCTGGTATAGATAGCACTTTATTGATTTTACAACATCGCTTAAAAACTACAGCAAAACAAACAGAAACTACTGTTTTTAAAGAATACGGAAATTTGCCTAATGTTGAGTGTTATCCAAGTCAATTAAATCAAGTATTTATGAATATTATTGCTAATGCAATAGATGTTTTAGAAGAACAAGAAATCCCAGGGATTATTACTATCAAAACGGAAATACATCAAATGTCAGAAAGAGAAGTAAATCAGGATTGTGTGAAAATTTCTATTTCTGATAATGGGCGTGGTATTCCTGACTCTGTGCAAAAAAGAATTTTTGACCCGTTTTTTACCACAAAACCAGTGGGTAAGGGTACAGGTTTAGGACTATCAATTTCTCACCAAATTGTTGTCGAAAAACATCAGGGAGAACTGAAATGTAGATCGAATCCAAATGGAGGTACTTTATTTGAAATATTAATTCCAATTAAGGCTAATTGAAGACAGTTATCGAAAAATTGGAGCGTAGCGACTATAACAACTATAACAATCGAATTAGGGCGTTGGTGATGCGTGGCTATGATTATGTAGGGCTTGCTGATTAAATATCAAAGTATTTATAGATAAAGGCTAATGGCTTTTTGGGGTCGAAAAAAGTGCCTGGTTTTTGGCTCTTGTAGTCTCAAAAAGCTAAAATTTTTCCTTGACAATGCTGAAAATTTGGCAGTAGCAGATAGTCTAAACTGTTAAGTGTTAAGTGTTCCCTATCATCACCATCAGACTTTTGAGCGCAAACCCTATGTATTAATTTTGCATTAATCCTAATTGCCTAACTATTAACATTGAGCTTTTTATATTTGGCAAAATTTAGGTTTCATAGCTTGATTAAACAACGCCCGAATTAGTTATAGAAGCTATAAGATTTAAGTTTAACTAGCTATCAGGTTTTAGCATTTCCGTGCCGGGATGCTACGCAAATGCAAACAGCTATCACCTAAAATCCAAGGTTTAAGTCCTCCACTATATTTTCAATGGAGTGAGCATTGATGATGGCGGGTTTAAATCTCCCATCAAACGCCTTGGAATTGGTGAGTGCTATTTCAATCAAGTAGAAGCTTAATGCGAGTCATTTTCTACTATATGAATCTGACTTAGTTGTCAAATTAATAATTCAATAAAGCGAAAGTTTAAGTATTATAAATATATAAATTTAACTATAAATATCGTCAAAAAAATTCCAATTTTTCGGAGATATGTAGATGTTTTTATTGACAAATAATTGCAAATTTTTTCCAATAAATAAATCAGTAAATAATGGCCTAATAAATATTTAACAAAAACCTGAAAAAAGTATAAAAAAATACTTTTTTGCAAGAGTGAATAGCTATTATATAAAAAGATGCAACAAAACAAAAAAATTAATCTACTAATCAAGGAGAAGAACTGATGGCAACATTAACAGCTTTAACTAAAGGTGGTACAGCTTGGACTCCTCAATATGTCGAATCTATTGACATGAACAAATGTCTAGGTTGTGGTCGTTGCTTTAAAGTTTGTCATAGAAATGTTCTAGAACTTAGACCACTCAATGAGCATGGAGAGTTTGTGGATGATGATGATGATGATGATGAAGTATTAAGAAAAGTAATGACTATTGCTAATGCAGATGATTGCATTGGATGTGAAGCTTGCGCTAACATTTGCGGTAAGAAATGCTTCACTCATGCTCCTACAGATGCATAACTTAGCAAGACTATCAACTCAGAAACATTAAACCTCTCCAAAAATAACAATGAAGGGTAGCTAACATCCGTAAAGACGCACTTCAGAAATTGACAACTTACGTAAGCCTTGAACAACGGTACTGTTGTCAAGCGAAGATTTGAATGTCAGTGGTATGTTAGCTAACCATAAACTAGCTAAGTCAATTAGTAGATAGTGATTTTATGAGTTCAAGCGACAGCTAGAACATAAATGTAAATGGTATGGTTTGGAACTGGTTGAGCCTAGATAGGTTTTATCCATTATCAAAGACTTGTTCTAATTGTGGAGGTCGTGCTGCCGACAGTGACCGTAAAAGCAAGGGACGTTCCATGCAACGTCCGTACACATTGAAATGTCATAACCAGTGACGTTTTCTATCAGTTTTATGAAGCAGTGTTAGGTTCAGGTGTATTAATTAGTGAAACTGCTCACCCAAAACCTGAACTCCCTGACTTTCTTGAATTGTAATTTGTGCAATTTTGTAATAGTGATAACAGCAAGGACTCGCCCAAAAATTATGAAGTTTAACAATTGCAGGACAAAAGCGAGTTCACATATTAAAGTGTAGGGTTTTTAACTGTTGGCTATAATCTGGTATAATCTATAATAATCTCCAATTATCTATATTTATGTTACTTGGATTCACGCGCTGAATTACACCCAAATAATAAACAAAAAACCTTGCTGGCTAAACACGCAGGTGTGGCGCGTCATGCTTACAATTGGGGATTATGGCTAACCAGAAATATATTACAGCATAACCAAAATCACCCAGACAGCAAAATCAAATTTCCGACTGCAATTGACCTTCATAAGCTTTTAGTAGCAATGGTTAAACCTAAAAACTGTTGGTACTACGAAGTCTCTAAAAGCGCTCCTCAGTTTGCTTTGAGATATTTATCTTTACTCTTGGAAACGTTGCTTCACTAAAGTGTCGGGAGTGCCTAAATTCAAGAAAAAAGGTAGAGATGATAGTTTCACTCGTATCGGGCTCAATATCAGTAGG
>NZ_JAAHGT010000991.1 GCF_010672385.1 Okeania sp. SIO2F4 | reverse complement strand
AAGCGCAAACGCTTGCCTCCAATCTCCCAAGAGAGAAGAAATAATATTTCCTGATCTTCAATTGGTGTAACGGTTAAAACCTTCTTGTAATTATCAAGTTCGCCATTATCAATTATCAATTAATGAATATCCATCTCATCTGGCGGGGTGCTTCAATAAATGAATTGCCATTCATCAACCAACCCCACCAGACTACAAAAAGTCAAAAAGGTAAATATTACTCAAAATATTAAGTTTTGTAAAAAAATGAGATAAACTTGCTAAAGTAATGAATGACTCTTTAATATAAATAACAAAACTTTTATGAAACTATTGATTTTAGGTGCTACTGGTACTCTTGGAAGACAAATAGTACGTCGCGCCCTAGATGAAAATTATGAAGTACGCTGTTTAATCAGAAGTTATAGTAGAGCATCCTTCTTAAAAGAGTGGGGAGCCGAACTAATAGGAGGAAATCTCTGTAAACCTAAAACTCTCATACCAGCATTGGAAGGAGTTGATGCAGTAATAGATGCCGCAACCTCCAGACCAACAGACTCTCTGAGTATTAAACAAGTAGACTGGGAAGGAAAAGTCTCACTAATTCAAGCTCTAGTAGCTCAAGGTGTAGAACGTTTCATATTTTTCTCCTTTTTAAATGCAGAAAAATATCCCCAAGTTCCCCTTCTAGAAATTAAGCGATGTACAGAACTTTTTATTGCTGAATCTGGCTTAAAATACACAATATTAAAACCCTGTGGCTTCCTGCAAGGATTAATAGGTCAATATGCAGTACCAATTTTAGATAAGCAAGCAGTCTGGGTACCTGGTCAAGGAACAGCTATTGCATATATGGATACTCAAGATATTGCTAAATTTGCTGTCCGCTCTCTTTCAGTTCCCGAAACAGAAAATAAAAGCTTTCCAGTAGTAGGACCTCGTGCTTGGGATGCCAATGAAATTATTCGGATGTGTGAACGACTTTCCGGCGAAAAGGCCAAAGTAACTCGCACTAATATTAACTTGTTGCGTATATTCCGTCAATTTACCAGGTCATTTCAATGGGGTTGGAATGTGGCAGATAGGCTAGCTTTTGCAGAAGTATTAGCCAGTGGTCAGCCTTTAACAGCTTCAATGGATAATGTTTATCCTGTATTTGGCATTAATCCTGAAGAAATAACCACCCTAGAGTCTTATCTACAAGAATACTATAGTCGGATTATGAAAAAATTGAAGGAAATAGAATACGAGCAAGCCAAATCAGGAAAAACAACCTCTAAAAATAAACCTTTCTTCTTCTAAAGCTTCTAACACCAATCCACATCAAGGATGTCACAAATAGTTTCAAATAATACAAACTATAATATCTGAAATAATTTCCTGAAATTAATGGAGCGTCAAAGTTCTGATTCTATAAAATCTAACTTTTGACTTTTGACTTTTGACTTCCGTGAAAGGTATCATAAACATTCAACAGAAATATAGTCATATATAGTTAAATATAGTCTTTTGTCTCCAGAAATTTGGGCAAACATTGAGATAATTTAACTTTGTCGGTAATAATAGAAAATCAAATAGCCTCAAGAGTCAGCGATCTGAGTTCAATAGGGTGAAATTCCTGGGCTGACACGCTACCTCTAGACACATAAGAACCTACGTCCAAGCATCTGTCAGTTTGACCAAGCAGAAATTGAATCAGAGAGATAATCATGCAAAGAGGAACACAAAAAGCAGTCCCAAATGTCTTTGACCATGGGATAGAGGGTGTTGTAGTTCACCCAGTCAGGGTAAAACTGGCAAAATAAGGATATGTCTTATGTGACTATATTTTTATGAACTATAACCACCCTGAACTAGATTGAACTAGATTTTTTCGAGTGTCAAAAATAGGAATAATTTATAACGATGCTAAACCCATAGCTTGTCGCATAACTAATGAATTAAAAGACAAGCTAAAAGGTGATGGCTATGACGTTCATGTCACCATTGGGGCGGAGGGAATTTTAGGTTCTCCTAATTTAGAACGTCCTGTATGTCATACTCCGATAGACCAGCTAGTTCCTTCTGGTTTTACAAAGGATATGAAATTTGCCATTGTCTTAGGAGGAGATGGTACTGTTTTATCTGCATTTCGGCAAGCAGCACCTTCGAGTATCCCACTTCTAACTGTCAATACAGGTCATATGGGTTTCTTGACTGAAACTTTTGTCAATCAGTTATACCCAGCTATTGAACAGATTCTAGCAGGAAACTATGAAATAGAAGAACGGACTATGCTAGAAGTACGTCTGTTCCGAAATGATGAATTATTGTGGGAAGCTCTTTGTTTAAATGAAATGGTTTTGCATCGGGAACCGATGACTTGTATGTGCCATTTTGAAATTAAAATTGGTAGGCACGCTCCTATAGATATTGCTGCTGACGGTATTATTATTTCTACTCCCACTGGTTCTACTGCTTATTCTTTATCCGCAGGTGGTCCTGTTGTGACTCCAGGAGTTTCAGTTTTACAGCTCTCACCTATTTGTCCCCATTCTCTTGCATCCCGCGCTTTGGTTTTTGCTGATACTGAACCTGTAACTGTTTTTCCAGCAAGTCCAAATCGTCTGATGATGGTTGTAGATGGTAATGGAGGATGTTACGTTCTTCCAGAGGATAAGGTATGGGTGAAACAATCACAGTATAAAGCACGTTTTATTCGACTCAAACCACCGGAGTTTTTTCACATTCTCCGGGAGAAACTGGGATGGGGACTACCACATATTGCCAAGCCAACTTCTGTGGAACTGCCTTAAATTGATATACTTTCCGGTACAGTTCAAAACCTGCAAAAAACTTGGTTTCTCTTATACTGTGTAGTTGATGCCTAGAGTTTTTATATGCACCAGCATTTGTGTGGAAAAACCCATAACTAAGTTTTTAAGGAAGTTGAATACCTTTGCACTTTTTTGAGTATAACACAAAATCGCCCCTTTCAAAGCTATCCCCGATCAGGAACTCCTGAAAACCTTGTGGGAGGGTCGGGAGAGGGGGAAGAGGGGGAGAGGGGGAAGAGGGGGAAGAGGGGGGAGTAAAAATCTTATCTGCATTTCTCACTTCTTTATGTCTAATTCAATACACTATTTCTCAGAAAAAAGCTGATTCAAGACCTAAGCATAACTGACTGAACTTGTCAAGTTTTATGTTAAGAAAGATGTTTATAAAGCATAGCTTTCAAAGGTAGGGCTGTTTCATTCTTGGTTAAGACTGATTCAGAGATTAGGAAGATAGGGAAAATGTCCAGCTCATAGTCTTGATTTTAGCTTTACTTAATCGCCTTTTGCTTTCTCTTGGCCTATAAGAGCTGATTGTCCTCAAATATTGCCTTGAAGTAGTTAAAGTAATTTAGGAATGAGAATTAAATCAAGTCCAGAATTTTTTTTAAGTACTCACATACATGATATGGAGCTTAGGCAATCCAACTTGTTTAAATAATAAAACCCTCATTCTTTAACCAAATTTTCAGA
>NZ_JAAHGT010000990.1 GCF_010672385.1 Okeania sp. SIO2F4 | reverse complement strand
CGTTTATATTGGGGACCTTATGTTGTGGGAGAAACAAGCTTTCCTATTTGGAATACAGAAACATTAGAATGGCAGTTAATTTTAAGGCCATGAAAAAAATATCGGTAGTTGTGCATAGTAATGGTAGAGCTAGCGAGGGAGTAGGGGAGTAGGGGAGTGAGGGAGACCTGAAGCAAGAGCAGGGTCAATTTATTGTCACGCTTAGAAAAATTTTATCCTTTGAAATATAGTAAATCTTGCTAGAATTAGTTAACCAAAAATATAGGAATATAGGGTTATAAATATTCTCTGACGACTAAGACTTACACGAATAACTTAATCTGAATGAAACTAATACAACAGTTAGAAATTATTAATTGGTTTAAAGCTCAACCAAAAAATCATCTTTTGACATTAGGACTTTCTATTTTATGGCTTTCGTTACTTGCTTGGCTAGCTTTCTTTTGTAATCTTGGTAATATTGGTTTAATTGATGAAACAGAGCCACTTTTTGCTGAAGCTGCTCGTCAAATGGTAGAAACTGGAGATTGGATTACACCTTATTTTAATGGGGAAACTCGGTTTGATAAGCCACCTTTAATTTATTGGTTAATGGCGATCGCTTATTATCTTTTTGGTATTAATGAATGGTCTGTCCGTTTCCCTTCAGCAATATCTGCAACTGCTTTAATGTGTTTTGGTTTTTACATCCTTTATAGATATGGTTACGATCGCCAGAATTCTCAGATATATACCTCTGAAAATAAGTTTTTAATGGTGAGATTATTAATCGCATGGATTGGCGCTGGGATGATAGCTTTAAATCCAGAAACTATTGCTTGGGGGCGTATTGGAGTTTCTGATATGTTATTAACAGGCTGTATGTGTTCGGCACTATTTGCCTTTTTTATGGGATATGCTTCACAAACAGAAAATACTCATATTCCTCAGCAAAAAAACAGTCAAATACAGAGACAAAAGGTTTCATCTGCGCCAGATAAAAATCAATCATCAAAAACTACAAAACTTCCCATTTTTAACAAGTGGTATTTAGCTTTTTATATACTAATATCTTTAGCAGTTCTCGCCAAAGGTCCGATTGGAATTGTTTTACCGGGAATGATTATTGGTTCCTTTTTATTATATGTAGGTAATTTTTTTCGAATCTGGCAAGAAATAAATATTCGGCGTGGCATTTTAATTTTTTTTACTATTACATTCCCTTGGTATTTTCTTGTTACTTTAGTCAATGGGAAAGAATATATTGATAGTTTTTTTGGTTATCACAATTTTGAACGTTTTACTAGAGTTGTGAATCACCATCAAGCACCCTGGTATTTTTACTTTTTAGTTGTACTAATTGGTTTTGCACCCTGGTCTATTTATCTACCAATAGCGATCGCTAAAACTAAGTTTTGGCAACTCGGTTATTGGCGTAGTAAACCTAGAACTGAACAGTTAGGTTTATTTGCTTTTTTCTGGTTTATTTGTATCTTTATTTTCTTCTCCATCTCTGCTACTAAATTACCTAGCTATGTTTTACCATTAATGCCAGCAGCAGCAATATTAGTAGGATTATTTTGGAGCGATATTATTATTAATGGAGATTCTCTATCTAGTCAGACTAATAAATCTGAAGATAATTCGACTCAATCATCTATCAAACCTACGGATGATTCTGTTGAACTTGTTCCTAGATTAGTCAGAAATACTTCTCAATCAAAAGGTCGATTTTTATCTTTCTCAGTTATCGCCAACATCATTTTTTTACTAATTTTAGCTCTAGGAATTATCTACAGTTTTAACTGGCTAGATAGAGACCCAGCTATGCCATATTTCCCAGAATTAATTAGAAAATCTGGTTTATTAATTCGCGGTGGATTAATCTTGATAACCACAGCAATAGTTATTGGATTTCTTTGGAGAAAAAAACAAACTTCTTGGGTTTGGAGTGCTAATTTTATTGGATTAGTAGCTTGTTTAATTTTTACTATTAATCCAATGATGTTTTTAGTCGATCAAGAACGTCAATTACCCTTACGTCAATTAGCTCAAACTATTGTTGAAGTCAGACAACCAGGAGAAGAAATAATAATGATTGCCTTTGAAAAACCTAGTTTAGTTTTTTACACTAAGCAACAAGTAGAATTTTTCCGACGCGCTACAAATGCTAGAGAATATTTAGAGGAAATTGTGGAAAAAGATTCTTCTGGTAATGTTGTGATGATTGGTTATCCAAAAAAGTTTATTCATGCAGGATTACAACCAGGAGAATATCAATATTTAGACAGTCGTGGAGCTTATCAATTAGGGAAAGTTCCTAAGAATCTTTTTATGAAGGAGTCAGGAGCGAAGAAGGAGTCAGGAGACAGGAGTCAGGAGTCAGAATGAAGGGAGGAAGAAGGGGTTAGGAGACAGGAGTCAGTTCGTAACATTTTCTTTCTTAAAAAACTGGTATTATAATTATTTGTGATAATGACTGGAAGCGTCGTAATGACCGTTGATAATCGTTATTTTTAACCTGTTTTTTCCTAAAGTCCAGTTAGGAGGTATGGTTTGATTTTTTCAATGTTAATAGACTTCGTTAAAGGGTGTAAAATTCCATTAAAAATTATCTTGTCTGCAAGAGTATGAAATTACCTAACGGGGAGCAAGCGGAAGTTGCAATGGAAAAGTTAACTAATTATTGTTTAAATCCTGAACAATAAGAGCGGAAAAAATAAAGCTAGAGTTTTCAAATCTCGTTTAGGTATTACTCAAGAAAATGCTGAATTATTATTATCAATGATTCGTCTAGCGGCCATAGAAGGAGAAGTGGTTCAGCAAGCACGGACAGATTTTGGTCAACAGTTTAAGGTAGATTGGACAATACCTAATCAAGAAGGAATGCAACTTCGGACGATTTGGGAAGTCACTTCTACGAATGCAAATCCTCGTCTTATTTCTGCGTTTATTAGGTAAATCGACATGAAAAATATTTTAATGTTAGATACAGTGGCAATTATTTATCCGATTACTAAGGAAAGATTAACCTTAGTTGAACCCGAATTTATGTCTATTGAAAACTTACCCAGTGGACAGGTGGGAACGGTGGTGGAAATTTATGAAAAAGGTGGAGAAAAGCAATATTTAGTGGAGTTTGCTGATAGTCAAGGACGGGAATATGCAATGGCAACTTTAAAGGAAGATGAGTTATTGCCATTACATTATGAACCTTTTGTGGCTTAATTATTGTTTATTAATTTTACTTTGTAACGACTAAAATAAGTGGTAGTGGTAGCAGATGAAAACCCCACGGATTTCAAGGAAACTGTTTACAAATTAGAGAGAAATACTGCTGAATCAAAATTTCAATTTTTCGATTTTTCAGTTATCGCCAATATCATTTTTTTACTAATTTTAGCTCTAGGAATTATCTACAGTTTTAACTGGCTAGATAGAGACCCAGCTATGCCATATTTCCCAGAATTAATTAGAAAATCTGGTTTATTAATTCGCGGTGGATTAA
>NZ_JAAHGT010000099.1 GCF_010672385.1 Okeania sp. SIO2F4 | reverse complement strand
CTCTCTTGGGAGATTGGAGGCAAGCGTTTGCGCTTCGCAAAGCTTCGAAGTTCGCGTAGCGTCCCGGAGGGAACGGAGACCTCGCCATCCAAGGACCGCTTTTTTCCCCTATCCAAGGGGAGGCTTTAAACCAAAATTATTTAATTATTAATAATTAATAATTAATAATTCGGTAACCTATCCATCCTATCCTACTCCATGCTCCGCTTGCCGACCGCTCTCTTGGTCGATTGGAGGCCAGCGAGGTTTCCTCGCCATCCCATCCTAGGTCATCTTGCCTCTTGCCTCTTGCAGAGGAGCTGCCTCTTGCTACGGTAGCTCTCGCTAATGCTTTTCATGTCGCTCCGCGAAACGCAAACGACCGCTTTTTCCCCTTTATTGGGGAGGCTTTACAGCGCTTTTCAGTTGAGTAGACCACTAAACTCATTGTTAGGAGTCAGGAGTCAGGAGTCAGGAGTTAGGAGTTAGGAGTTAGGAGTTGGGAGTTAGAAGTTAGTATCATTGTGGTTTATTCATATGAAAACCGCTTTAAAGGCGTAAAACTAAAGTTTAGCTACAGTAACACAACTTTACATTTCCCCCGATTTTTTTCACTCTCCTCATTGTTTGATTTTAATCTTTTTTTTATAGATATCCTCTTACATTTTAGTTATAATCAGGAAAAGTTTCAAATATATTTACATGGGACAATATTTACCATTATTAACTGAAGCAGAAAAGCATCAAATCTTAGTGGAATGGAATAATACTCAACAAAATTACCCTCAAAATAAGTGTATCCATCAGTTATTTGAACAACAAGTAGAAAATACCCCAGATAAATTAGCAGTAAATTTTGAAGCTGAGTCTCTAACTTATAGAGAACTTAATCAAAAAGCCTGTAAACTAGCAAATTATCTACAATATCTAGAAATTAAACCAAATACTTTAATAGGTATTTGCCTTGAACGTTCCTTAGAGATGGTAATAGGAATTATTGGCATTCTCAAAGCAGGAGGAGCTTACGTTCCTTTAGACCCTAGCTATCCTCAAGAACGTTTGAATTATATGCTCTCGGATTCGGGAGTAAAAATTGTATTAAGCCAAAATAAAATAGTCGAAAAATTATCAGAATATGATGGGAAGATAATTTGCTTAGATGCAGATTGGGAAAATATTAAACTCCAAAGCGATCGAAACATAGCTAATGTTTGTAATCTCAAAAACATTGCCTATGTGATTTATACATCGGGTTCAACAGGGAAACCCAAAGGAGTGCTGGTAACTCATCGTAACTTACTTCACTCTACCCAAGCTCGAATTAACTATTATCAAGAGCCTTTAAGTAGCTATTTATTACTTTCGTCTTTTGCTTTTGATAGTTCCGTTGCCGGTATTTTTTGGACATTATGTGTTGGTGGCACTTTAATTTTGTCATTGCCAAACTTTCAAAAAAACCCAATTCAAATAGTCGATTTAGTTTCTCAATATAAAATCTCTCATTTGTTGTGTCTACCTTCTTTATTCAAACTTTTATTAAATCGAGACAATTCGACAAAATTAGCTAGTTTAAAAGTTGTTATTGTAGCAGGAGAAGTTTGTCCTGTAGATTTAGTTAGTCTTCATTACAATAATCTTGAGAATACTTCTCTTTATAATGAATATGGTCCTACTGAAGCAACGGTATGGAGTACAGTTTATAAATGTCAACCTGAAGAGTCTATTACCAAAGTTCCTATTGGTCGCCCTATTAGTAATGTCCAAACATATATTTTAGATTCTAATTTACAACCAGTATCTATCGGTGTTGTTGGTGAGATTTATATTGGTGGTGCTGGAATCACCAAGGGTTATTTAAATCGTCCTGAATTAACGAAAGAAAAGTTTATTGTTAATCCATTTATAGAGACATTACTTCCCCCGCTTCGAGAACATGAAATGTCTCTACTGTATAAAACGGGAGATTTGGCAAAATATTTACCTGATGGAAACATTGAATTTATCGATCGGGTAGATCGTCAGGTTAAAATTCGCGGTTTTAGACTTGAATTGGGAGAAATAGAAGCAGTTTTAAATCAACATCCCCAGGTAGAACAGAGCGCAGTTCTTGCCATGACTGAAGACTCTGGGGATAAACGTTTAGTGGCTTATATTGTTTTGAAGGATGGAATAGAGAAAGAAACGCAAAGCGAACTGGTGCAGGAATGGCAGGAAATAGATAATGCAATCTATAGTCAATCTACATCTATAAAAGATTCGACATTAAATCTGATTGGTTGGAATGATAGTTATGACGGAAAACCCATTCCTGAAGAGGAGATGCGGGAATGGGTAGAGCGAACAACTGCAAAGATTCTCTCCTGCAAGCCAACCCGTGTGCTGGAGTTAGGTTGCGGAACAGGGATGCTGTTATTTCGGATTGCCCCCCATTGCTCTAAGTATGTGGGAATTGATATTTCCCAGGAAGCTTTGCACTATATTGAGGAGCAAATTGAACAATTAGATGGTGATTGGTCTGGTGTGGAACTTCGCCAGGGAGCTGCTGACAATTTTGAGGGTATCGAACCTCAGTCATTTGACGCAGTCGTTATCAATTCAGTCGTTCAGCATTTTCCCAGTATTGATTACTTAATAGAGGTGCTGGAAAAAGCAGTGCAAGCAGTTACTCCAGGAGGCTTTATCTTCGTCGGAGATATACGAAGTTTGCCGTTATTGGACGCTTTCCATGGCTCTGTGCAACTGCATCAGGCTCCCGAACAGCTATCTGGAGAACAGTTGCGGCAACGCATCCAAACCAGGATGAGCAATGAAGAGGATTTGGTCATTGACCCAGAATTGTTTGTCGCTCTGCAGCACCACCTCCCCCAAATTAGTTATGTAGATATTCAGCTTAAACGTGGTCGTTATCATAATGAGCTGACAAGATTCCGCTACGATGTCGTTCTTCATTTAGGGGAAGCCGTCTCTTCTACTGTAGAACCTAGCTGGTTAGACTGGCAGCAAGATGAATTAACCTTACCCTCTGTGCGCCAGCTACTCCAAGAGAGCCAGCCTGAAATACTGGCTATCAAAAATGTTCCTAATCTACGTTTGGTGTCGGAAGTCAAGCTTTTAGAACTACTAGAAAAGAGAGATTTAGCTACCGTAGCCGAACTCAGGGAAGCATTACAACAGGGAATGGCTGCTGGCATAGAGCCAGAGGATTGGTGGGACTTCAGCAATGAGCTGCCCTATACCGTCTACATCAACTGGTCTAGTTCCAAGGCAAGGGACTGCTACGATATCATTTTTCGACATCATCTCACTACCCCCTACATCCCATACCCTGAAGTTGAAGAAAAGGTAGATGGGGAGACGCGGGGACGCGGGGACGCGGGGACGCGGGGATGGGTAGATACAGTACTATCTACAGATGGGACTCCTTATCAAGCCAAGCCTTGGAAAGACTATGCCAATAATCCCCTTCAGGGTAAAGTAGCTCGTCAACTCGAACCCAAACTGCGCCATTATTTACAATCGAGTTTGCCTAACTATATGGTGCCAGCTATATTTGTCATTCTTGACAAAATGCCTTTGACGGCTAACGGAAAAGTTAACCGTCGTGCCTTACCAGCACCAGAAAGGTCTCGTCCCGAATTGTCAACAGCCCTGGTAATGCCTCAGTCACAGACAGAGCAACTGATTGCTCGGGTTTGGCAAGATATGCTGCAATTAGAGGTAGTGGGGATTAATGACAATTTCTTTGAGCTGGGGGGTAATTCTTTACTACTAATCCAGGTTCATAAGCGATTAGTTGAAGCACTAAAGGTTGAGCTATCAGTAGTAACGCTATTTCAGTACCCTACCATTGGCAGTTTAGCCCAACACTTAAGCCAGCAAGACCAAAACCAACCAGTTTTCAAGACTCGTAAGCGAATTAGTCAACAAGTTGAACATGATTCTATCGCCATTATTGGCATGAGCGGACGGTTTCCAGGAGCTAAGGATATTAGTGAGTTTTGGTGTAATCTGCTGGATGGAGTCGAATCAATTTCCACTTTTGCAGAAAATGAATTGGAACCAGCGAATCCCGCTTGGTTGAAGAATCCCAACTATGTCAAAGCTGGTGCAATTTTGGCAGATATTGACCAGTTTGATGCAGGCTTTTTTGGCTATAGTCCCAAAGAAGCAGCAATCCTAGACCCCCAACAACGAATTTTCTTGGAGTGCGCTGTGATTGCCCTTGAGGATGCTGGATACGACCCAGAAACCTATCCAGGATCGTTCGCTGTTTATGCAGGTGGAGGCATCAATACCTATCTAATTAATCACGTTAGTCCAGGTTTGGGTTACGCTAACAATCGTTCATTTTTGGAAACCGTTGGTGACGTGCAAATGACCATCGGACAAGCACCCGATTTTCTACCCACGCGGGTGTCATACAAACTCAATCTAACCGGACCAAGTGTGAATATTCAAACCGCTTGTTCCACAGCGCTAGTGGCGGTTCATAGTGCTTGTCAGAGTCTGCTAAACCGAGAGTGCGACATGGCACTAGCAGGGGGAGTTGCCATCCGCTTACCCCAAAAAACGGGCTACCTTCACCAAGACGGGGCAGTATTTTCCCCTGACGGCCATTGTCGAGCTTTTGATGCCCAAGCTCAAGGCACCGTATTTGGGAATGGTGCAGGAATTGTAGTTCTCAAACGGCTATCGGATGCGATCGCAGATCGAGATAGTATCTATGCAGTTATCAAAGGCTCGGCCATTAACAACGATGGTTCCTTAAAGGTCAGTTATGCTGCTCCCTCAGTAGAAGGACAAGCTGCTGTCATTGCTGAAGCCCAAGCTGTTGCTGGAATTGATGCCAGTACGGTGAGCTATATCGAAGCTCATGGGACTGCTACTCCCCTTGGGGATCCGATCGAAATTGCTGCACTAACCCAAGCCTTTCGAGAAACCACTGCAGAAACAGGCTTTTGTGCTATTGGTTCAGTGAAAACTAATGTGGGACATCTAGCTAATGCTGCCGGTATCGCAGGCTTGATTAAAACCGTACTGGCACTCAAACACCAGCAAATCCCCCCTAGCCTGAACTTTGAGCAACCCAATCCCAACATTGATTTTGCAGGTAGTCCTTTTTACGTTAATACCAAGTTGTCGGCATGGGAAGCCAAGAATACTCCCCGCCGTGCTGGGGTGAGTTCTTTTGGTATGGGAGGAACGAATGTTCATGTGGTTTTGGAGGAAGCACCTTTCACAGGGAATAGGGAACACTTAACTGGGAACAGGGAGCGTTCATCCCATATCTTTACCTTATCCGCTAAGACCGAGAAGGTATTGCAGGAGTTGAGAGAACGCTATTTGAGTTACCTGGAATCTCACCCAGAAACAGAACTAGCGAATATTTGTTTTACAGCAAATGTGGGGCGTAAAGATTTTAACCATCGGTTGGCAGTTGTTGCAGAGTCGCGATCGCAACTACAGGAACAATTAGCGAACGTTACACCTGAAATACTAGGGCAGACGAAGACTTCAGAAAAAATAGGCGGAATCGCATTTTTATTTACCGGGCAAGGCTCCCAATATCTCAACATGGGACGTCAACTCTACGACACCCAACCCACCTTCCGTGACACACTAGAACAGTGCGCTCGCATTCTGCGTTCCTATCTCGAAATCCCTTTACTAGAGGTACTGTATCCCGATCTAGGTAACCAGAAAGGAGACATTTCTCTACTGAACCAAACTGCCTATACCCAACCCGCCTTATTTGCCCTAGAGTATGCCCTCTTCCAGTTATGGAAATCTTGGGGGATAGAACCCGATGTGCTTATCGGTCATAGTGTCGGGGAATATGTCGCGGCTTGTGTGGCTGGAGTTTTCAGTTTACAAGACGGTTTGAAATTAATCGCCCACCGTGGCAGACTAATGCAAGCACTGCCTGAAGCTGGGACAATGGTTTCCCTGTTGGCTCCTCCAGAGCGGGTTAAAGAAGCCATTCAACCCTACAAAAACGACGTTTCAATTGCAGCGATTAACGGACCAGAAAGTGTAGTAATTTCCGGTAAACAAGAAGCGATTGACAGTATTTGTGAAACCCTGGAATCTGAAGGGATTAAAACGAAAAAATTAACCGTTTCCCATGGGTTTCACTCACCGTTGATGGAGCCAATCTTAGCAGAATTTGAGACTATTGCTCGACAAGTTAGTTTTTCTCTCCCCCATCTTAAACTAATTAGCAACCTCACCGGACAGGTGGCAACCAATGACATAGCCACTCCAGACTATTGGGTTCGTCATATCCGACAACCGGTTCAATTTGCTGCCAGCATGAACAGTTTGGAGCAGCAGGGTATAGAGATATTCCTAGAAATTGGTCCGAAACCGATTTTATTAGGAATGGGGCGTCAGTGTTTGCTAGAACATGAGAGTTTATGGTTACCAAGTTTGCGCCCACCGCAAGCCGATTGGCAGCAACTATTAACCAGTTTGGCACAACTCTATCTGCAAGGTATCCCGGTCAACTGGTTAGGATTCGATCGCGACTATCCTCGTCGCCGAGAACACTTACCAACTTATCCTTTTCAGCGACAACGCTATTGGATTGAACCAAAGAAAGTAGCTCACTATGCTCCACCCTCTGACACTCATCCCTTACTCGGTCAACAATTGTCTTTAGCTGGAACCCAGGAGATACGTTTCCAATCCCAAATCAGTCAACATTGGCACAATTTGACCTATTTAAGCGATCATCGCATTTTTGAGCGCGCAATTATGCCCTTAACTGCCTATCTAGAAATAGCTTTAGTCGCCGGGGAGACCTGTTTCCGAGGCAATCTCATCACATTACAAGACGTATTTATCGAGCAGCCTCTGGTACTTTCAACTGGGGAAGAAGAATTCGATACAATACAATTGGTTTTAACTCCGGAAGGAACTGATGTCTATTCTTTCGAGCTTTTTAGTCTCATTCCAGCTCAGGAAAAGCATCAAAAAACGACTTGGAGACGTCATGCTTTCGGTGAAGTTTTGCTCTGTAAGAAGGGGCTAAAAAACAAGACAGAACCTCAAGCAACTCAGTTTGACTTAGCAGCTTGGCAAGAGCAATGTACCGAAGCCATATTCGCCCAAAACTTCTACGAAAAAAGGCGATATCAACACATTGATTTCGGTCCTAGCTTTCAAGGGGTGGAACAACTATGGAAAGGTGATGGAGCAGTTCTCGGTCGCATTAGGATACCAGAAATTGTCTGGCAGGAAATAGACAACTATACATTACACCCAGCGGTACTGGATGCTGGTCTCCATATTCTGGGGTCGATCTTACCAGAGGGAACCTACTTGCCAGTGATTTTAGAGCAGCTGCGGGTCTACAGTCGTCCAAGCCGCTACTTATGGAGTTATGCCACTCTCCAACAGGGAAGAACTAATGAAAGCGAAACCCTAAACGCTCAAGTCCACCTGTTCGACGATCGGGGAAATTTGGTAGCATTGGTTTCCGGTTTATCCTTGCGACGTGCCAATCAAACCAGTATTGATAGTAAATCGGATTTAGAGAATCACTTATACGAAGTGGTTTGGGAACCGACTGAAGGGATTTCCCAACCCCAAAGGAGTGAACCCGGTTATTGGTTAATCTTTGCTGATGGCAATGGCATTGGTGAAACCCTCGCTCAACATCTTTTCCAGCAGGGACATCACTGTACTCTGATTGTTCCGGGTTCCAGCTATCGGCAATTAACATCAGAACAAGACTTTATTGCTGGATATTATCAAATTAACCCAGCCGCTCCCGAACAGTTCCAACAACTACTTGAAGATAACCCATTATCTTATCGGGGAGTCGTTCACTTGTGGAGTCTGGAAGCGATCGCAGAAGACTCTACGACAACCATAGAGCGATCGCAACTTCTAGGTTCTGGTAGTGCCTTGCATCTAGTTCAAGCCCTGTCAAATGCTAAGATATCACCCCGTTTGTGGCTAGTTACCCAAGGTTCAAGACCCATAGATTCAGCCCCATTACAAGTCCAACAGGCTCCCTTATGGGGTTTAGGTCAAGCCATTTCCCTGGAATATCCCGAACTCCGGTGTATGCGGTTAGATTTAGATCCATCAGCAGCGGAAACTGCATCATCAGTGGAAGTGCTGCTAGACGAACTGTTGTTTTCTCAAGAGAGTGAAGACCAAATTGGCTATCGTCAAGGAGTTCGTTATGTCCCTCGACTCAAGGTCAAAGTCCCCCTTGTTAAGGGAGATAATGGGGGATATCCTACTCCAGTGCGGGTGAAAATAGACAGCTACGGGATTTTAGAAAATCTGGAGTTAGCACCCCTAACCCGCCGCCCACCGGAACCGGATGAAGTGGAAATTCAAGTTCGTGCCGCCGGGTTAAACTTCCGAGACGTACTGAATGCTCTGGGAATGCTCAGGGAGTATTATGAAAACGAATTAGGGATTACTAATCCTGGTGATGTTCCCTTTGGGTTTGAATGTGCTGGGGAAATTGTTGCGGTTGGGGAAAATGTTTCCCACTTCCAGATAGGCGATCGCGTTATGGCTTTAGCTACTGGAAGTTTAGCAAGCTTTGTCACTATTCCCGCTAATCAGGTTGCCCCCAAACCGGAAGATTTCAGTTTTGAGGAAGCAGCAACCATTCCCGCTGCCTTTTTAACCGCTTACTATGCTCTTCATGAATTAGCCAATATCCAAGCAGGTGAAAGCATTTTAATTCATTCCGCTGCCGGGGGAGTAGGTCAAGCCACCGTACAACTAGCGGGGCGCGCAGGAGCAGAAATATTTGGTACCGCGAGTCAGGGAAAATGGGATTTTCTCAAGGCAATGGGGGTTAATTATGTGATGAACTCCCGCACGTTAGATTTTGCTGAGGAAATTAAACAACTTACCGATGGGCAAGGGGTCAACATTGTTCTGAACAGCTTTAATAAAGAGTTTATCGATAAAAGTTTTGAGGTACTTGCCGAGAATGGTCGATTTATCGAATTAGGCAAAATCGATATCTGGGATAATCAGAAAGTACAGCAACTTCGACCCGATGCTTCTTACTTTCCTTTTGAATTAGGAGAAGAATACCAGAAAAATCCCGACTTACTCCCCTCACTGTTTGCTAACCTCATATCAGGTTTTGCGGACGGTAGCCTCAAACCGTTACCGGTTAAAGTATTCCCCCTTGACAATGTGATTGATGCCTTCCGGTTTATGGCAGGAGCGAAACATATTGGCAAAGTGGTCCTAACTATGCCAGAGTCGGGATGCTCAAACTCAACCTTAGTCCGAGGAGAGGGTAGTTACCTAATTACAGGGGGTTTGGGCGGTTTAGGAATTAAAGCGGCTCAATGGCTGATTGAACAGGGAGCAAAACACATCGTTTTAGCCAGTCGCCGAGGAGTATCTTCACCAGAGGTACAGGAAGAAGTACGCCAATTAGAGCAAGAGGGAACGGAGGTTTTGGTTGTCCAAGCCGATGTTTCCCAGCCAGAAGATGTAACTCACTTATTAACAACCTGTTCCCAACCCCTACGAGGTATTATTCACGCTGCCGGAGTGCTCGATGATGGTGTCCTTCAACAGCAATCTTGGGAACGGTTTGAGAAGGTAATGGCTCCTAAAGTTACAGGTTCTTGGAATCTACACCATTTGACCAAAAATTTACCCCTAGACTTCTTTGTTTGTTTCTCTTCCGTTGGGCCTTTAGTTGGCTCAATGAGCCAAGGTACTTATATGGCTGCTAATACATTCAAAGATGCTCTAGCTCATTATCGACGTAGCTTAGGATTGCCAGGACTGTCGATTAACTGGGGAATGTGGGATAAAGTTGGCATGGCAGCCAAAATGAGGGAGCGCTATCGGCAACGCTTGATTGAGGAGGAAGGTGTAGGTGTCATTTCTGCTGAGGGAGGTATGCAAGTAATCAGTCAGTTAATTGGGCAAAATAATGCACAAGTTGTGGTGCTACCGATGACTGATTGGTCAAAGTGGATTGGTGCGTTTCAAGAACCGCCTCCCTTCTATGAGTATTTGATGCCAGATGTACCAGTTAAGCAGGAATCAAACCAATCATTAAAGTTAGATTGGGAGCGAATACCCCAATCAGCGCTTCGAGATGCACTTATCTCTCATGTTCGAGAACTGGTAGCGAAAACCCTAGGCTTTAAGGAACCAGAAAAAATTGAGTTAACGCAACGGTTGTTTGATTTGGGGTTAGACTCGTTGATGGCGATTGAATTAAGGAGCTATCTGCAAAGAAGTCTAGGATGTAACCTACGCTCAACCCTGCTGTTTGACTATCCAACCATCGAGGCGCTGGTTGATTATCTAGCAGTCGAGGTTCTAAATTTAGACAATCGAACCCCAGCTTCACCTAACAGTAAGAGTGACTACTGCTCTACCCTCGTTACGATGCAACCCCACGGTTCTAAACCACCGTTTTTCTGTCTTCCGGGAATTTTAGGCAATGTGTTTGAACTGGAACCCTTAGCTCGTTATCTGGGAACTGAGCAACCATTTTATGGATTGCGATCGCTCGGTTTGGATGAAGACATTGAACCCTATACCCAGATGGCTGATATTGCCGCTTACCATATTAAAGCCATCCAAGAGATACAACCAAATGGCCCCTATTTTATCGCTGGTCACTCCTTTGGTGGTAAAGTTGCTTTTGAAATAGCCAATCAGTTACACCATCAGGGACAGGACGTGGCTCTGTTGGTAATTATGGATATTCAAGTAGCTGTTGTAGAACATGAAAAAGATGCCATTCATTGGCATGACAGCAAATATACAAGGGGGCTGGCAAGTATGTTTGAACGCTCTTTCGAGCGAACCTTAGACTTACCATCAACTTTGGATGATTTGAGTTGGGATGAGCAAATAGACCTTCTCCTTTTAGCCTTGAAAAAGGTAGAGAAGGTGTTTGGTGAAACTGAACTGAAGAGACTGTTCCGAGTTTATAAAGCCAATATGCAAGCCATGACTCAATACCTACCTCAAGAGGTCTATCCCAAGCAAATTACTTTCATACGGGCTAGTGAAATTCACCCAGAAGATAATTTTCTCCCCAATGAAACGATGAGTCAAAAAGACCCAAATTGGGGCTGGAGTAAGCTTTCCGGCCAACCATTAAAATTACAAATGGTTCCAGGAAATCATTTCACGATAATGATGGAACCCCAGGTTCGCAGTTTAGCTCAACAACTCAAATTTCTAATGTAAAGAGAAAAGATAATAAGGTAGCAAAAATGAGCGAAATAACGATAGATAAAAAATTTGTATCTGTTGAGGGGAAACGCTTTCATTACGTCTGGTTGCGGGATAATTGCTTGTCTCCCAAGTGCTACGATCCGATTTCTCGCCAGAAAAGGTCTGACCTTAGTGATTTTGTAGTCGATCCTCAACCTTGTTCTGTAAAACTACAAGATGACTGCCTAGTCATTGACTGGGACGAATATCCTAGGCACCAGAGTGTATTTCCAATTTCCTGGTTGCTGGAACGGGCTTACGATCCCAAACCGAAACCAGAGCCTCCCAAAAAACAGAATCTGTGGGATAGAGCCTGGTTTGAGACGCATACAAGAGAATGGCCAGATTATTCTGCGGACAGCCAGAATATGTGGGATATTTTAAGCGATCGCCTTTCTACATTAGGGTTTGCATTGGTACATAATGTAGCAATTGAAAACCTAGAACCTTTACTCTTGTCCATTGGACCAATTTACGAGATTGCTAAATTTGGAAATTTCTGTGCAATAAAGCCCGTACCGAGTTCGTCTAATCTCTCTTCGGATCTATCGGTATCGTCAGAGGGTAATGCTTTGTCACTTCACACAGACCTTACCTATCTAAATTCTCCTTCGGTTATCCAATGCTTGTATTGTGTAGAAAATGATGCCAATGGTGGCGAATCAATAATTGTGGATGGTTTTCGATTGGCAGCAGATTTGCGCAAAAACCATCCCGATTATTTCCATGTCTTGGCTAATACTCCTGTGAAGTTTAAACAGTTCATTGATAGGTGGGGTTATTTATTCTCGCGAACAAGTCCTATTATCCAAACGAACGATAAAAATGAGGTGGTAGGCATTTCTTATTCCCATAAAAATCTAGAAATAGATTTGCCTTATGAACAAATGACAATTTTTTATGAAGCGTATGATATGTTTTTGAAATATCTAAATAATTTGGATTATCGATATTCTTATCGTCTTCAAAAAGGGGATTGTCAGTTTTTACAGAATTCTCGGTTATTGCATGGGCGCGAATCTTTTGATTCTAGTTCGGGAACAAGACACTTAGAAACGGGATATATTGAATGGGATTACTTTCAGGCATTGATAAATTTTAATACTGTAAAAAATATTAATTAAATTAGGAGATAAATTCCATGAACAGGACTGTCAGTTTCACAACACTCGACCGAGCAACTCAAGAAGATCTGGAAATTATAGATGATTGTTTTAAAGACCAAGTAAAAAGTCTAAAAAAGCGAATTATTGAAGCACTTCTAGGTTTGCGTGGCAATCCAATGGGCTATCAGATAGATAGATTTGAACATTCGCTGCAAACAGCAACGCGAGCATTACGCGATGGCTGTGATGATGAAATGATTGTCTGTGCCTTGCTACACGATCTCGGTGATGATTTAGCTCCTTTGAATCACGGCGAACTAGCAGCAGCAATATTACGACCCTATGTATCTCCAGAAAATGCCTGGACTGTTAAGCATCACGGTATATTACAGAGCAAAGAATACTTACATGAAATGAAGGTAGATAAAAACGAGTTGGAAAAAAAATTACGCAATCATCCAGCATTTGAGCGTACAATTATTTTCTGTAGGCGGTGGGATCGAGTCTCTTTCGATCCCAACTATGACTCATTACCGCTTTCTACGTTTGAGCCAATGCTGGAACGCATTTTTAGCCACAAAGTAAATTGTTTGAGTTGAATAGTAAATCCAGACAAATGAACCCTATGCGATCAGTGATTGTTATCGAATCGATAACTGCTATAACTTCCAGTTCTAAATCGAGCTAATGAATAAAATGAACAATAAAGTACAATGGGTATATAACTCCCAAAACAATCAAGAATTAGCTCAACGCTATAATCAATGGGCACAGGACTACGAACAAGATTTAACCGAAACCTTTGGTCGTCCTAAGCGCGAACCCATAGTAGATTTAACTCTTAAATACGTCCCGAAAACTGCCCGAATTTTAGATGCTGGAGCAGGTACGGGTACAATGGGTCAATGGCTGCACGAGGAAGGCTATCACAACCTAGTCGGAATTGACATTTCCGAAGGGATGCTGGCTGAGGCACAAAAGAAGAATATCTACACAGAGTTACGTCCAATGGTTTTAGGTGAACCCTTAGACTTTCCCACTGCTACATTTGATGCCGTTACTGCTTGTGGTGTATTCACCTATGGACACGCTCCCAGCAGCTCTTTTGATGAGTTAATTCGTGTTACCAAACCAGAGGGATATATTCTCTTTACCCTGCGTCCCGACTTCTACGAAAGCAGCGATTTTAAACACAAAATGGCTGACTTAGAAGCACAAAATAAGTGGCAATTAGCAGAGCTTGGAGACAAGTATAAAGCCGAAGATAAAGGGCAATTCACTCTGTATTTGCAAACTTGGGTGTATCGGGTAATCAATTAAAAACCGCTATATTAAAATAATGTTAATCACAATTCCTGACTCTCAACCCTCAAAAGAGCTATCGTTATCAGCATACTACCAACAAGTCCGCCAACTCAGCGAACAAATTTGTCAACCCCTAGAAATTGAAGACTATGTAGTCCAAAGTATGCCCGATGCTAGTCCCATTAAATGGCATCTTGCCCATACCGCTTGGTTTTTTGAAGCCTTTATTTTAGTTCCCCACTTCAAAAACTACAGTGTTTTTCACCCCAAATACGACTACTTATTAAATTCTTACTACGAGTCATTAGGAGAAAGAGTTCCTGCCGCCCAACGGGGAACTTTATCTCGCCCCACTGTAGCCGAAATCTATCGTTATCGTGCCTATGTAGATGAAGCGATGCAGTCATTGATAGCGGAAAATTCCGGAAACTTAGAGTTAGAATCTTTAGTTATTCTCGGACTCAACCACGAACAACAACATCAAGAATTTTTGTTTACCAACATTAAGCATATCTTTGGTAACAATCCCCTACGTCCCGTCTACAAACCCGATCTACCCATACCCAATGCTGCATCTGTAGGCAAACAGCTCGATTGGTTAGAATATCCAGACCAATTGTATGAAATTGGTCACGATGGGGAAGGATTTGCCTTCGATAACGAACAACCTCGCCATCGAGTTTATTTGCAAGACTATCAACTCGCTTCTCGATTAGTAACCAATGGAGAATACCTAGAATTTATCCAAGCCGGAAGTTACAATAATCCCGATTATTGGCTCTCAGAAGGTTGGGCAACTGCTAGTTTTAAAAATTGGCAAGCCCCTTTATACTGGGAAAAAATTGATGGGGATTGGTGGTTAATGACCTTAGGTGGGATGCGTCCCTTAAATGAGAATGAACCCGTCTGTCACGTTAGCTTTTATGAAGCCGATGCTTACGCTCGTTGGGCAGGTAAACGTTTACCAACTGAAGCCGAGTGGGAAATAGCAACTACTAATGTTCCAGTAGAAGGAAACTTATTAGAAAATGGAATGCTGCACCCTGCTCCAGCAACAGAAAATACTCAACCAGACCAACTATTCGGTGATGTGTGGGAATGGACAAATAGCACCCATCAACCTTATCCTGGTTATCGTCTAGAAGCGGGAATAGTAGGTGAATATAATGGCAAATTAATGTGTAATCGACTGGTATTACGAGGAGGTTCATGCGTAACACCCTTGTCTCATATTCGTCCAACCTATCGCAACTTTTACCCGCCTTCTACTCGATGGCAGTTCACTGGGATTCGCTTGGCGGATGCCCATTGACCGAAACAAATTTAGAATTTAAAATCTATAATTTACGCTCTAGGAGTTTTTCATGCGACCCAAACCCATTCCCCCCGGTCCCGGTCAAGAATCAGTATGGGACTATCCCCGACCTCCCCGGGTTGAAGATGTAACTAAACCCATTAAGATTATTTTTAATGGTGAAGTCATAGCCGAAACCAGCCGTGCCAAAAGAGCCTTAGAAACTAGTCATCCACCCAACTACTTTATTCCCGTCGAAGATATCAAGATGGAGTACTTCACACCGAGTAATCACTCCACTTACTGCGAGTGGAGGGGAAGAGCATTCTACTATACCCTAACGGTGGGCGATCGCGAAGCTAAAAATGTTGCCTGGTACTATACTGATATATCCCCAGCTTATGAGGAACTCATAGGTCATGTCGGCTTCTATCCTAGACCAATGGATGCTTGCTACGTTGGTGACGAGAAAGTGCAACCCCAAGCCGGAGATTATTATGCAGGATGGATAACTAGTGATATTGTTGGCCCTTTTAAAGGCGGACCTGGTACCTGGGGTTGGTAGCTAAAAAGTATCGGTTAATACCAATTTTTTGTATTTCAACATATGTGTCGATTACTCGCTTACCTCGGTTCTCCTATCCAACCGGATCAACTAATCTACGAACCAGAACACTCTCTGTGTATTCAAAGTTATAGACCCCAAGAAACTACAACCACCTCTGTGAATGCTGATGGGGTAGGAATTGGCTGGTATCACTCCCAAAAACAGACAGAACCCTTTATCTACAAAAACATCCTACCCATCTGGAGCGATATTAATTTACCCTACCTCAGTCGTTACATCGAGACTGAATGTTTCTTAGCCTATATCCGCAGTGCTACTCCTGGACAAGCCTCAAATTTGAATAACTGTCAGCCGTTCTACGATGGCCGCTTGTTATTCCTTCATAATGGCTTTATCGATGACTTTCGCCAGAGCTTATTTCAGCCGATTCGCAAGAGTCTCAAGGATGACATTTATCTAAAAATTCAGGGTACGACAGATTCGGAACATATTTTTGCTTTGTTTCTAAACGAGTTGGCATCAATTGGCAGCAGTCTGGAGGATGCTTTAGAGGCTACTTTGCAGAAGCTGAACTATTTAGCTAAACCCGATGATATCCGGTTTGCTGCCAACATTATTGTCAGCGACGGATGCCAACTGGTTGCTTCTCGCTTTAGCCGAGGAATTGCCGCTCCTTCTCTTTATTGGCTGCAGGACGATCCGATTTTGCCAAGTTCGGTGGCGATCGCTTCGGAACCTTTGTTTGCAGCTAACTGGAATCGAGTTCCCGACAGTAGCATTATCTGTAGCGACCAGCAATGTACTGGCGTGTCAAGCTTAAAGGCGTAGATCGAAGATACTGTTGGCGAAAGTAATCATTTTGTAACTTATGGTAATACGGCCTAGATCGAAGGTTCGTGCAACCAGGGGCAATTGCAGCTCGAAACTATTTACTTTTATAGGTTTCAGCCTTTGCCTCTCTTTGATATCAGTTTTTTATTGATATCATATATGCAGCTCAATATAGCGCTACGCATTAAGGCTCTTGACATTTCTAAATCCTGAAACCCTTTAACAGTTTACTATTCCCTCCATACCTATTCCCTCCATACCTATTCCCTAGCGCTATAGTTTTCCCTGTCTAGATTTGAAGCTATTTTTACATTCATTTTTTCACTGTGATACATTTGCTCCCACAAAAACTATTTTCGAGTCAGGGATAGAACTCCATTCTACCCTCCACTTATCCATTATCCATTATCCATTATTGAACATCAATTGCTATTATTTCGCCATTAGTTATTTGACTTATTGACTGAATCCATGACAAAAAACATTGTTGTAATTGTTCTGGCTTTAGCCGTGCAAAA
>NZ_JAAHGT010000989.1 GCF_010672385.1 Okeania sp. SIO2F4 | reverse complement strand
TTCGGTAAAGGATGCTTTGAGAGTAACTTTTAATTTTGGCTCAATCTTTCAACTCTGATTCTTCCTTCAAAAAGAATAAGTTAATACCTAACAGTTAATAGCTACATACTTACGCCAAAAATAACCATCAAAATCACAAAATTTATCAAACAATTACCTCACTTCAACAAATAGTATTTAGAAATAGCAAATTCAAATATAACAAAGTTTTTGATAATTGGTATGATATTATGTGCCCCTTCCAGGGGAGCTACGAATTGCAGATAATCAGTTATAAATAAAATTTAAGAATTGACAAACCATGGATAAATAATTGAATTACCTTTACTTTTCTCCTTTCTTCCCTCCTAAATTATGACTCCTGACTCCTACCTAATTATTTATCAGTATTTAACCAAATACGATATAATACTCTCTTAAAAAAACATATAGCAATCCGTGCATAGGTTGCGGGTAATCAAAAAGTAGATAAAAAAACCGAAACTCTCACCTGTTCCCAGTTAAGCGTTCCCAGTTAAGCGTTCCCAGTTAAGCGGTAAGATTTTTATACACAAATAAAATAGGATTGCTATAGTTACAGTTTGAGAGTAGGAGAGTGGAAAAAACTCTTATCTCCTCGAAACAAAACTCAAGTTTCCTGTAACTACTAAAAAAAATAGATGTAGTAATAACCAGAGTTTTGTAACATTCTTTTTTTTATTCTTGGTATTATGGCTAACAACTAATAGCTCAATACTTCAAAAATAGTAGCACTTACTACCATGTCATTGCCAGTCAAAGGAAGTAATCTCAGAAATTTAAGAGATTGTCTTACAGTTACTGACAATCACAAATATTGGAGGAGATATAATATAATATTTTTCTAACCAAAAATTTATTTTTAGTCTAATGTTAAATTCAGTTTTAACAGAAGCTTTTTGAACTCAGAAAAATTAGGCAGCTACTGGTTGTATAATCTGAGAATTGAATGTATTTAAGTTAGAACTCTCCATTTTTATTTTATTTCCATTCAATATTAATGGTTGGGGATAATCTATACCATAACCTTGAGCATAATTTATTCCTAAGCTCTTAATAAACTCAATTATTCTCATATTTTCCACACCTTCTGCAATGGTCTTGAAACCAAGCTTAGAACCTAGATTATGGATTTTTTCTATCCCCCTGATATTTTCCTGATTATTAGTAAGTCCCTTGACTAATCTACCATCAATTTTCAGATAATCTATAGGTAGTTGTTTGAGATAATCAAGCATTAAGTTGGCACGACCAACATTGTCTAAGGTAAACTTACAACCAATTTCTTTGAAAACACTAATTAGCTTTGCCACTTGCTTCATGTTAGCAATAACAACACTTTCACTGATTCCTAAACTAATTGTTTCTGGAGAAATTTCATAGATATCAAACTGCTGATGCAAGAATTTGATGAACTTTTCATCATTAACACTAGCAGCACTAAGATTAATTTCATATACACAATTACTATTGCTTTGAGCTGCCTGAGAAAGTTGAGTAAATAAATTCACAATTACCCATTGATCGATAGTTCCCATTAAATTATAACGTTTTGCAGTAGGTATAAACTCTCCAGGCAACATTATATTTCCTGTTTTATCCTGAAGTCGCAGCAGAATTTCTAAATGTTTGCTGTGGAAATCTTCGTCACCAATAGACAATATATTTTGGGCATGAAGAATGAAGCTTTTCTCTTCAAAAGCTGTGGCAATTTGTTCTAAACAATATTCATCTTGAGGGAGTGATTGATAATTCGGTGCTTTTGTTTTAGCCTTTTTTTGTTTGTACCAGAATAATAAAGGACTTTTGATAGTTTTCCAGAAAAATTCTGTCTGGTAATGAGCAAGAACATCAACTTTTATTGATTCACCATTTTTAATTGAGTTAAGGGTCAATCTCCGAAAGTCATTACCGATGTAACCTGGAAAAGCCAAAGATTTCTGCCAACTTTGGAGAGTCATCTTTCTCAGGCCATGTCTGCTTAAACCTACACAGCGCATTAGGTTTAGTAGGTAATCTCTTTTTAGTTGGGAATTAGCAATTTTATGATAAATCACCATGGCTGGGTTATACCAAATTTCCCAGCCTGCTTGCTGAATATTTCTGAGCACTTCTAAATTTTCACTAGCTAATTCTGTTACTTTGTCTGTGTGATTTAAGCATAATGTCTTCGGAACTGCTTGTTGCCAGACTTGTTTACGAACTACTACTCCAGCACTAGGAGGTAATATCTTATGTTTGGAGTCGTATAGATGTGGTTGATTTCCTCGTTCTACAATTGCTAAAAAACAAGCTATTTCTTTCAAGTTCTCTGGAAGTTTTGACTCGGAATTTTGTTCAAAAAAGTCTCCATGTATTTGACTACCAAAAGCACCAACTTGAGGATTATTTTGGGAAAAATAATAAGCTTGAGAAACCCATTCAGAATCAGGTAAATTATCATCATTTAGAAAACCAATAAGTTCTCCTCTGGCTTTTTCTACAGCTCTTTCTCTGGCAAATTTTACACCTTTTTTTGGCGCGAAAACATATTTCAGTGAAATCACTTTAGACCATTCAGTTTGATAATTTTCTACTACTTTAGCAGTCATATCTGTACTGTTGTTATCAACTACGATTACTTCCCATGAGAAGTTCTCAGTGTTTATTTGTGATTTTAATCTATCCAGTACGTCTGGTAAACGAGTTTCCCCATTATGGGTAGAGATAGCAACTGTGAAATCAACCCTATTCATATTTAATTCTGCACCTCAACTAAAGTTTTTTAAATATTCCCACTCAGTCTTTGTATTTACATGGTGACTAAGTAGTTTGTGAATTATTTATCTTTCGCCTAAATTATTAGCGTTTATAGCAATTTTTTCAAAAAAATAACTAATTAACTCTAAAACTCATCAAACAAACTATATATAGTAATTGAAGCAAAATTCAAAACAGAATCAATCAAGAGTAAACACAAGAAAAACGTGAATAATCTACAACAATGACTGTTAAATAATGTTCTAATTTATACTTTAGTTACTATAACTAATCCATAACTGTACGGGTGTTTGTGAGATTTTTGATTAGTCTTATATCTGATAATATACTCCCCTATTTCCTATTTTTTATGAAGAATCGGTAAAGATTACTAAAAAATTTATGAACTTTCCATGAAGAGACTAAATATTTAATTTTTGTTACATACCTGACTGGCTTTATTCTCTAAGTTGTTTATTATAGAAAAATTTGCGAGCCAAAAAACTTGACATTTTTTTTATTTTAAGGTATACAAAAAGCATAATAATTTTAATGTTTTCTTTATCTCAAGAGTAGCGTAATAGTCAAGATAAGTTCGACTCAGACAATGAGTAGCAGAAAGACTGACAGTAACTGATACCCAAGGAAATCTTGCTCAGTATTAATAGAGTTGTCGCTAAATAGATGGAAAAAATCGCTCAAATTAAGACACAGCAGTAATTACAGACGTTT
>NZ_JAAHGT010000988.1 GCF_010672385.1 Okeania sp. SIO2F4 | reverse complement strand
GCTAACACGACGGCCATTTACAAAAGAACCATTACGACTACCTAAATCGATCAGATAAAAATCTCCCGTATCCATCTGCTGTATCATAACATGGTTGCGGGATATCCATTTATCAGCTAGGACAAAAGTATTATCTTTACTTCTACCAATAGTCCAACAATTATTTCCAACTAGAGGTAGGTAGCGATCGCCTGCTTCAGTGCGAACCACTAAATGAGGAGGTTGAAAAGTCACGACAGTAGCACTCATGGTAACACAAGCTCTAAACTTGTGTGAATTCTGTTTTGGTCAGCACTAAATTGATCAGTAATATACTGATTGACCCTAAAATAGCATAGGTATGACAGTATTATTACCGAGGTATTTTTCTACTGCACCCCCTCTGAAATTTTGTCTTAGGCCACAAAAGCAGCCAACAAAAACAGACTGTCTACTAAAATTGTACTCAATACTGCTGCTCCAAACGCCCACCAGTATAACTTTTTAGACTGCAAAGGTACAATACCAAACAGCAATAGAATCCCAACTAACACAATAATCCAAGTCATCCCCCAGGAAGTACGCACTTGAGTTAAAGCATCTTGAAATACTTCTAAGGCCATTTCTGGTTCAACGATCATTAACTGTCGCCAATAAGGAATCAGACCAGTTATGTAGAAATATCCGTCTGTAACTGCTGTACCTAGTAGAGACCCTAAATAAAAACAGTTACCTACCATTTCTCGATTGTGTCTCAAACACCATATTGCCAAAGGTACAAACATTGCTTCAACTGGTAAGTGGAGAAATGGTTCCTGTCGTAGCCAACCCCAGTATACAGAACCTGTGAACCAACTCCAAGTAAACCCCAATAATAAATCACCCCATAAATTAGTTGCTCTGTTTCTCAGCAATTTTAAACTTAGCCATAACCAAAAGCCTGTCATCCCTAAACTTAACCAAGGCAGTTGACGTACCATTGGAGCTTGAAAAAACACTGGTACTGACACTAGAAATACAGCAGTGCCAAACACAGCCCATTTTTGGCTGATTCTAATTTTTTCTGAAACAAATACCAAAAAATTTTTTTCTATAAGAGATGGAAAAAAAACATTCATTTTAGCAAAAAAAGTGTTTTCAAACAAAATATTTTCAATATTTTTTACTTAACTTTATTTTATTTAATATATCATAGATTTTATCCCCTCCTAGGGCATCTTTATATTAACAACATTTTTATCCCCCCAATGGGGATTGTTTAGGAATAGTTAGGATTTGCGGAAAAAAGCAGAGTGTGGGAAGTGTGGAAGGTTTGGGAGGTTTGGGAGGTTTGGGAGGTATGGAAGGTGTGGGAGGTGTGGAAGGTGTGGGAGGTGTGGGAGGTGAGAAATCTTGTCTGCTCAAAATGCTAACTTTTTTAGCTTAAAAGACCGAAAAGCTGGCACTTTTTTCGACCTAAAAAGGCACTTACCTTTATCTGTCAATATTCTCAATTGATGACCAAAAAATAAGGTCTCAAACCTCCCCTCAGATAGGGGATGAAAAAAATCAAATTCAGTATTTCAAGTCTCTGGCAACAGTTGCAAGGTACTGATAACTGATAACTGATAACTGAAATGACACACTCTAGTTAAGAATAGAGAAAACGATGAAAAATCAAGGGTTTTGATGGCTGAAAATGTCTTTGTTGCATGAAAGTAGTGATAGAACATCCATTCCGCAGCTATATCACTCTTTTTCTATAGATTGATTTTATATTCATCTATTGTCCAATAGTTATTTATTTGCTGAGAAAGCTTTGGCGGAGCAAGTGCGGCAGCTATATCCCTCTCTTTCGCGATTGATTATTGATGTTATATTCATCTATTGTACAATAGTTATTTATCGGAAATTAAACCTCAAAGCCTTTACAGGTAAAAGTTTCAGCCTTTTTATGTAGATTGATGTTATATTCATCTATTGTACAATAGTTACAGGAGTTTCGGCACATTATTATTGTACATATGCGGAGTAAGTGCGGCTGCTATATACTTTCATGGAACAAAGTCGCTGAAAATTGTCAAAATTAACTACACTTAATTAATGCTATAATTCACTAATAATTCTAGGAAAACGCTACTTGATGAAATTATTCTGTACAGTAATTGTCAGCGCTCTAATTTTTATCTCTCTAGAAAAAGTCGGCCAATCATTACCATCTGAGCCGATAGCTACCTCCGAACAGTTGACTATTTTTCAGGCAGTTATTCTCGGAATGGTACAAGGATTAACAGAATTTTTACCTATTAGTAGTACCGCTCACCTGAAGGTTGTCCCTGTAGCGCTAGGTTGGGGAGACCCTGGTGTAGCCTTTACTGCAGTTATTCAATTAGGCAGTATTGTTTCTGTTGTTTGGTATTTCTGGGATGACTTGACAAAAATCACAATTGGTACATATAAATCTATTTTGAAATCTGACTATCAGTCCCCAGATTTCAAAATGGCAGTTGGCATTGCCTTTGGTACCTTACCAATAGTATTTTTTGGATTGTTGATTAAACTATTTATTCCAGATTTTGATAACTCCCCACTGCGTAGTACAGTAGCGATCGCCATTGCTTCAATAGTTATGGCTTTGTTATTAGGTATAGCAGAAAGAGTTGGAAGCCGAAAACGTAAATTTGAAGAACTAGATATTAAAGATGGCATACTGATGGGTATAGCCCAAGCCTTGGCATTAGTTCCTGGAGTATCTCGCTCTGGCTCAACTATTACAGGTGGCTTGTTTATGGGATTAGAAAGAGCTACAGCAGCAAGATTTTCTTTTTTATTAGGTCTTCCAGCGATTACTTTGGCAGGTTTAGTGGAACTGAAGACTCTCTTCGATGAAGGGTTTGGAGGTATAGGCTTACTTCCTACCATCGCTGGAATTATCTCTGCAATAATTTTTTCTTATATAGCAATTGCTTGGTTAATTAAATACTTACAAACTCAGGATACTTGGATATTTGTTTGGTATAGATTAGCTTTTGGGGTATTAATCTTAGTAGCGATAGCCGGTGGTGTATTGCAGAATGTATAGCATTGACTTTTCCCTTGGTTAAAACGCAAGGGATTCTAATTATTTAATCCCGGATCGATTGAAAGGGCTTTTTCAAAATTTAGGAGTGGTTTAATAAGGGATTTTTGTTTATAAACAAATTAGGCATAAAAACATTTATTTAGTGGTAAGATTCGCAGTTTTTTGATGTCTTTAAAGTCTAAATTTGATGGCATTTCCAGAGAAAAAATATCTATTTGAAACCATTTTTTAAATGTTTTCCCTAGAGGGAGTCTGATTTATTTATCTTTGAATTTTAATGCCTGTTTGAGATAAGTTACTAGAGCATATCCCCCTTTTTTTACGATAGTTAGGAAGTTGTGGCTTATTAATTAGGGTTTGCTGATTAAATCTAAAAGCACTGACATATAACTGACATATAAAGGTAAGTGCCTTTTTGGAGCGAAAAAAAGTGCAAATTTTTCAGCTTGAGTG
>NZ_JAAHGT010000987.1 GCF_010672385.1 Okeania sp. SIO2F4 | reverse complement strand
TCAGGATGGGATGCATGGGTTACCTAACCATATCTAATCGACCAAGAGAAGAAAAAAAATTCCTTGAACGCCAATTCTATTTGTTATAATAAGAGGTAATAATTAATAATTAATAATTAATTATTGAAACCTGTGGTTAAAGATGGGAAATTACCTTGGTATAAAATAGAATAATGTTTCGGTTCAAAAAATATTACAATCAGATATTTTGAGAGGTAAATCTTAAATATTTGCCGTTGACTTTTAGATAAAAAAATAATAAATTTATTAATATAGAAAAAAGATTGAATCATAGGAATTATTAGTGTTTTTTCTAGATGAATGTTATTTAATTTGTACAAAAATAGCAATCAGGAATGAGATGTGAGAACTCCTGCATGAACAAAGTTGAAGATAATGACAATAAAATTTATATCTTCTTCTCACAAATCAAAAATGACTGCTATATTTGTGGATATGTTTAGGGAAAAACCGACATGAGAATAGAGATTCTAGTCAATCCGGGAAAAAGAAAAACCAACTTATTCTTAATTATGGTGCGATAAATTATCGAACTGGAAAAGTCATCGAAGCGCGAATATTCCCAAGGAAATACAGAAGACCTCTTGCAAAAATTTTAATTAAATCAATTAAAGATATAGAATCAACAATTTCATCCCCCCTATTCCCTATTCCCTATTCCCTGACTTCTGCAATAAGTCTAGAGAATACTATCAATTTAGTCGCGCAATTAATCAAAGAAAACCAAAACAAACAGCTCGTCATTATTTGGGATGGAGCTACTTATCATCCTAGTCAAGAATGGAAAAAGTATTGAGACAGCTAGGAATCAAGAAAAAAGCGAAGAGGAATAGTTAATATATATAAAAACAAGCAATAATTACGACAAAAATTAATAATAAAAAAATCATGTCCTTAACAGAACAAATCCTCTCTCAAATTCCAGGAAACCCCCTAGAAAGTCTGCGACGAGTCGATCTAATTTGGCAAAAACTTCGAGCTGAAAATATACACGTTCCTACCACCGTTAAGACAGAAACTCAATTATTAGAAACGTCCGACTGGGATGTAGTAATTTGTGGAGGTACTCTAGGTATACTTATTGGCACAACCTTAGCTAAGAAAGGTTGGCGGGTTGCCCTGTTAGAACGAGGTATCCTCAAAGGTAGAACACAAGAGTGGAATATCTCCCGCAAAGAACTAGAAACATTTGTAGAATTAAACCTCCTCTCTCCAGAAGAACTAAAAACAGCGATCGCTACCGAATATAATCCTGCTCGGATTAGCTTTCCAAATAGTCCTGACATCTGGGTAAAAGATGTCCTCAATATTGGTGTAGACCCAGTTTATCTGTTAGAAACTCTCAAAAATGGCTTCCTCAAAGCTGGTGGTCAACTATTTGAAAATACAGCTTACGAAGCAGCAACCATTCATTCAGATGGGGTAAATATCCAGACTAGCAATGGTCAATCCTTCAAAACTCGACTGCTTCTCGATGCAATGGGACATTTTTCTCCCATTGTTAAACAAGCAAGGGAAGGCAAAAAACCTGATGCTGTCTGTTTAGTGGTTGGTACTTGTGCTACTGGATACCCAAAAAATGACACGGGTGATATTTTTGCCTCATTCACTCCCATACAAAATCAATGTCAATATTTTTGGGAAGCATTTCCTGCTAGAGATGGGCGAACTACTTATTTATTTACCTATTTAGATGCTCATCCAGATAGATTTTCTTTGGAATTTTTCTTTGAAGAATATCTACGTCTATTACCTGAATATCAAAAAGTCGAACTTAGTCAACTGATATTCCAACGTGCCTTATTTGGTTTTTTCCCTTGTTATCGTCAAAGTCCTCTTCAAACTCCTTGGAATCGTATTTTACCAGTGGGAGATAGTAGCGGGAGTCAGTCTCCTCTAAGTTTTGGCGGGTTTGGGGCAATGGTACGTCATTTGAAACGTCTAAGCGTGGGTATTAATGAAGCTTTGGAAACTGAAAATTTATCGGCAAATTCTCTGGCGCTTTTGCAACCTTATCAACCTAATGTATCAGTTACTTGGTTATTTCAACGTTCTATGAGTATAGGGGTAAACCAAAAAGTTGAACCACATCAAATTAATCAACTATTGGCAGGGGTATTTCAGGTAATGGAAAAACTCGGTGAACCTGTGCTTAAACCTTTTTTGCAAGATGTGGTACAGTTTCCTGCTTTGGCACAAACTTTATTTGTTACTTCTTTAAAGCAACCAGGTTTGGTAATAAAAATTATTCCTCAAGTTGGTGTGGAAAATTTATTAGATTGGATGAAGCATTATTTTAATTTGGGAGTTTATAGTTTGTTATATTCCATTGGGGGAATAATGGAAGGTTTGATGGCAAAAATGTCAGAGGAGCAAAGGTATTATTATCACCGTTGGATCGAACAATGGAAATATGGTTCAGGAGGAGATTATAGTGACTAATCTAAATTTAACAAACTTCAAACAGCACCTAGACAGAGGTTGGATGAAGTCTAGAATTACTCATAAATTTTCTTTAGCCTCAGGAGTGCTTTTACTGTTAATTAGTGGTGTGGCTTTGACAAGTTTTTTTCCATGAGAGTTGTGCGAAATAAAACCGAGTCAATTATGGCAACTAACATCAAAATTCAACGTTTAGTTTTTGAAATGAACAACGCTTTGAATGAAATGTATTGACTCTGGTTCTATAAGCAATAGTTGGAAATTTTCACTATTCATCACCTCTGCTTGGGTGCTTCATAAAATGTATTAACTATTGCTCTATCCGCAATAGAAGGAAAATTTCACTATCCATCACCTCTGGCGGGGTGCTTCATAAAATGTATTAACTATTGCTCTATCCGCAATAGAAGGAAAATTTCACTATCCATCACCTCTGGCGGGGTGCTTCATAAAATGTATTAACTATTGCTCTATACGCAATAGAAGGAAAATTTCACTACCCATCACCTCCAGCAGGGTGCTTCATAAAATGAATTAACTATTGCTCTATACGCAATAGTTGGAAAATTTCACTACCCATCACCTCTGGCGGGGTGCTTCATAAAATGTATTGACTCTGGTTCTATACGCAATAGTTGGAAAATTTCACTACCCATCACCTCTGGCGGGGTGCTTCATAAAATGTATTGACTCTGGTTCTATAAGCAATAGAAGGAAAATTTCACTATCCATCACCTCTGGCGGGGTGCTTCATAAAATGTATTGACTCTGGTTCTATAAGCAATAGAAGGAAAATTTCACTATCCATCACCTCTGACGGGGTGCTTCATAAAATGTATTAACTATTGCTCTATACGCAATAGTTGGAAAATCTCACTATCCATCACCTCCGGCAGGGTGCTTCATAAAATGTATTGACTCTTGCTCTATCCGCAATAGAAGGAAAATTTCACTACCCATCACCTCCAGCAGGGTGCTTCATAAAATGAATTAACTATTGCTATATACGCAATAGTTGGAAAATCTCACA
>NZ_JAAHGT010000986.1 GCF_010672385.1 Okeania sp. SIO2F4 | reverse complement strand
GTATTTTCTGCATAGTAAGTCTGTTGTTCTTTTTGACAGTAATTTACGTTGGTCATCGCTTCTGTTTCTCTAGCTTTGCTGATCATATTTAACATTGAGCTGAAAGAGATGGAAGCTAATATCCCTAGAATTATGATAACTACTAAAAGTTCGATGAGAGTGAATCCTGAAGTTTTTGATTGATGATGTTTGTAAGATTTATCTATCAAAAGTATGAGATATTTATTCATAACAACAATGTCTATTTAGGGTTTGCTGAAAAAGTATGCATGGTATGGTTAGGAGTCAGGAGTCAGGAGACAGGAGACAGGAGAAATGGGAACGAGGGAGGAGGTAGGAGTAAGAATTTTAAGAGTGATTTTTCTGCCATACTCTGGCCTAAAATACTAACTTTTTGAGGGTTTTAGACTGAAACAGGCGCACTTTTTAAAGGCCCCAAAAAAGATAAAGTCTTTATATTTCAATGCTTTTAGATTTAATCAGCAAGCCCTATTTATCAAAAAATCAGTGAGCTTGATGATTGATAATTACTCACTGAATTTAATTAGAAAAATTTAGTTAGGCTCTTCTTATTACCATCATTTCCAGTATCTATGGTAGTAGTTTGTTTCCATATTTATCAAAAAATCAGTGAGCTTGATGATTGATAATTACTCACTGAATTTAATTAGAAAAATTTAGTTAGGCTCTTCTTATTACCACCATCTCCAGTATCTATGGTAGCAGTTTGTTTCCCAATGAGCGGTTCCCCACCAACTAGCAGGTTTACCATATACTGTGCCATTTTTACGGGGATATTTCCACCTACAAATATCGCTACGATTCCAAGGAGGAGAGGACAAACCTATCCTTCCTATAGACCTCCAATATCGAGCATTATCGCTCATAGTTGCTCGCCCTAAATAGTCTGTTTTCCACCACCCAAATGCTGATGCAGGTTTAGCTGTAGAGACTAATATGCTACTACAAACTGCCATAACTAAAGGAATGGCTTTCATAAAATTTTGCGGTTTTTTCATCAACAAATAACTCCTATTTTTTTGTTCCTGCTATTGGAAAAAATATCTGTATAAATAAACAGATAATCAAATTTAATCAGTGGTAAATTAAGCTTTATTTATTAATACTTATTTTTGCCTATATTTGAAAAAAATAAAATAATAAAAAGTAATAATTTATCAACAAAAATAAAAATAATTGTGTCAGATAATGTCAGATTGTGTCAGAAAAATCAAGAAAATCAATAAAAAGTATGATAAAATTGAGAGATTACTAAATGACGATAGTGATTGTCAAATATCAAAAATTTTTCTTGAGTAATAACGCTGAAAAGCAAGACTTCATATCTCCGAAAAAATAATGGATATTCAAGAAGTATTGAGCTTTGTTGATGAATTGGTTTTTACCAAAACAGGGAAGCATTTATCTAACTTACAGGTTGCAATCTTACGGGAAGTTTGGCAGGGTCAAAAATATTTTGAAATAGCTGAAGAGAATTATTGTAGTGAAGGATATGTCAGAAATTTGGCATCTGAACTTTGGCAGATTTTATCAAATGCTATGGCAGAAAATGTTAATAGAACTAATTTTCGTTCGGTAATGGAGAGGAAACAATCATTGATTGTCTCCTCTAATTTTTTTGGTAGTGTGGGTAATGATTTGATAATTAGTAATGTGAATGTTTGTAGGGATATCTCATCAGATATATCATCGCCCTCTAAATCAGATAAACTCCAACAAAATTTAAGCACTGCACCAGATTTAGTTAAGTTAAGCGATCGCCAAAAAGAAATTGCTAATTTAGAAAAATGGATATTGCGGGAAGGTTGTCGTTTGATAGCTATTTTAGGTAATTCTGGAATTGGTAAAACTGCCCTAGCTTGTTACTTATTACAAAAAATCAAAACTAACTTTGATGTAGTAATTTGGCTTGACCTAAACTTATCTCCACCTTTAGAAAACACCTTAAAAAGTTTAATATTATCAACTGGCAATCAAACAGAAGATCGACTACCCTCGACTTTAGGGGAGAAGCTATCAATTTTATTGTCAAATCTGCAAAAAAAACGCTGTTTAATTGTGCTAGATGACGTACAAACTTTACTTAGGGAAAAACAACTAGCTGGAAATTATCAGTCAGAATACAGAAGCTATAAAAAATTCTTTAAACTAATTGGTGAAACAGTTCACAAAAGTTGCTTTATTATCAACAGTTGGGAATCTCCGCAAGAAATTATCACCTTAGCTGGAAAAAATTCCCCCGTTAGTCTTTTCCCACTAAAACCTTTAGGTTTAGGAGCTTCAGAAATTCTCAGAGAAAACAAATTATTAGATGAGTCGGAATGGGAAAAGTTAATCAATATCTATCAAGGAAACCCTCTATGGTTAAAAATTGCTGTTAATACAATTCAAGAAATTTTTGGCGGACGAGTAGGAGAATTTTTCAAATACGAACAACTATATATAAGTGAAGAATTAGCAATAATTTTAGAAAAGCATTGGCAGCGTTTGTCGGAAATAGAACAAAAAGTTATTACTTGCCTAAGTCAGAAAATGGAACCTCTTTCTATCGCTCAATTGTTAACAGACAGTCAATTATCAGCCCAGGAATTATTTAATGCTATAAAATCTTTAGGGCGACGTTTTTTAATAGAAACTAAAATGCAAGAACAAGAAACATTATTTTCAGTTTTGCCAATTTTCAGACAATATGTAATATCCAATTTTGAGGATTTGGAAAAGTTACATTAGATTTGACTGAAGCTCACAGAAAAATTTATCTATAATTTTCAGAAAGATTCAGATACAGAGATTTTTTCATCCTAATGAAAGTAGAGGGAAAAAAACATTATTTTCAGTTTTGCCAATTTTCAGACAAGATGTAATATCTACTTCTGAGGATGCGGAAAAATCACATATTTGTGAGACTGAAGCTGAGAGAAAAGTTGATCTATAAATTGGCAGAAAGAGTCAGATAGAGAATCATCAACTATTCTGCCAAATTAGGCAAGATACAAATAAAGTTGATAAGTAATAACTGAGTTATTATATTTATACAGAGATTTTTTAATCCCAACGACAGTGGAGAAATAACAAATCCTATTTTCAGTTCTGCCAATTTTCAGACAATATTTAATATCCACTGCTGAGGATTCGGAAAAGTTACCTTAGGTTTGACTGAAGCTCACAGAAAAATTTATCTATAATTGGCACAAAGATTCAGAGAGAGAATCATCAAATATTTTGCCAAATTTTGATAAGTAATAACTAAGTTATGATATCTATACAGAGATTTTTTAATCTCAACGAAAGTGGAGAAATAACAAACCCTATTTTCAGTTCTGCCAATTTTCAGACAATATTTAATATCCACTGCTGAAGATTCGGAAAAGTTACATTAGATTTGACTGAAGCTCACAGAAAAATTTATCTATAATTGGCAGAAAGATTCACAGAGAGAATCATCAAATATTTTGCCAAATTAGGCAAGATACAAAAAATTTAA
>NZ_JAAHGT010000985.1 GCF_010672385.1 Okeania sp. SIO2F4 | reverse complement strand
TGGAGTTGGCAGACCAAACCCCTACAGAAAACTAGCTATATTTCACTTCCAATTTCAGCACCCTTTCAAAAAATAGCTATATCCTCTTATCTCTTCCCATTAAATATTCAAAAATATTTCCTCACCAAACTGAGCAAAGTAGGGGTTGGGAGACCAAACCCCTACAGGAGGCTAGCTAGATTTCACTTCTAATTTCAGCTCCCTTTCAAAAAATAACTGCATCTTCTTATCTCTTCCCTACTCCCTAATTCCTAATATTAAATATTCATTGGTTCTTGAATAAACTTAACGTATAGATGTTTAAAAGTAGACCTAATTATCCGTGGAACACCAAAATCAATAGGTTTCTTAGTTGTAGGTAACTGCCAATTTTCTACCTCGACTTCAGCAGGTTGTAATAATGGAAAATTAACACTTTTTAAATCAGAACAAAATCCCATTTCTTCAGCAACTGCCATTGTGGGAACTTCTGCCGAATTAACTTTCAAAATTTCGGCAAATGTTCGGTCTAAAGCAAATACATTTGTAGATGCTCCCAAAATACCTAAATTTCTAGGTTCTCCACCAATCGGACCATTACCTTCGTGACCGATAATACTATCAATAATAGTCAAATTTGGATTAATTGCTTTTGCAGTTTCTACCAGCATTTTGCCAAAACGATGAGCATCTTTACCCGCCTCTAAATGCCACCAAGCTTTCATTTTTCCTGGTACACAACCAAATAAGTTTTTTACTCCCATTGTCATAGTTAGTTGAACATGAGATTTAAGCTTAGGCAAATTAATTATTACATCTGCCGCCATTGCTTCTTTACTTAACAGTAAATGATTAAATTCTTGACTAACTATGTCGTAACGTTTCCCATGAAATTCAACTATTGGTAAATCAAACTCTTTGAGTAATGATAAATAACCATTTGCTTTCGCCACACCCATAGCACTACCAAAAGCTGGACTATCACCTAAAAAAGGTTTACCACCCGCTTCTTTTACCATTTTAGCTACACAATAAACTATTTCTCTTCTCGTTACGCATTCTTTTGTGGGGCGAGAACCCGTCAGTAAATTTGGCTTTAATAGAACACGATCGCCTGCTTTGATAAAGGCATTAATTCCCCCTAATGGTTCTAAAAGATTCTCTATTGATTTTTCTAATTCGTTAATTTTATAGGAATTAGCTCGGATTAAACTTACAGTAGACATAATTTTTTTATTTAACTAATAGACATTTCCAGACAAGAGGGAGTAGGTAGTAGGGAAAAAGAATTAATGATTTCTGTCCGATAACTGATTTTATTGGATATTTCTCAGAGACATCTATAAAACCATTCCAAAATGATTTTTTAGATAGGTTTAATTTTGATTAGACTATTCATTATAATACCAAATATCAAAAGTAATGCTATACTTGGGAAATATTTCAGTTATCAATTAATTAGTACATACCAAATCATTCTTTTGCTAATTTGAGCTAATTTAATATTAATTATTGTTATGTTTACTTCTCTGTACAGACGTTGCATGCAACTACTCCCCCTCCTGGGAGGGGTTAGGGGTGGGTCTCCTACTCTGAAATAGATAAAGTTTTTGAGAAATGGTATAACTCCTCACTCCTGACTTCTTTTAATTGGTGAGACTTAGGCCAAAACACTATATATAGAGTTCAAAAACTATAACGTTATAGATACATAGTGTTTAAGACTCAAAAATGCCTAAGTCCTGAGACATCTATCAAACCATTCCCAAATGAATTTTTAGATAAGTATAATTTTGATTAAACTATTCCCAAAATGACTCCTGACTTCTTTTAATTAGTAGGACTTATGGAAAAACACTATATATAGAGTTAAAAAACTATAACGTTATAGATACATAGTGTTTAAGACTCAAAAATGCCTAAGTCCTGAGACATCTATCAAACCATTCCCAAATGAATTTTTAGATAAGTATAATTTTGATTAAACTATTCCCAAAATGACTCCTGACTCCTTGAAACAACCGGATTTTCTCCATAAACTCTACCCCGCCATTTTGTCGGAGTCTTCATAGCAGATAAAAATATTCGTAAAACAGCCAAAGGATCTGCTAAAGGAGAAAATAAAAATAACCAACTAGCTTGAGCTTTACTAAAGTCATAAGAAGGAGCAATACCCAATAATAAAGCAAACCTAATTAATAATAAAAATAAATTCAAACCAAATAATAAAAATTTAGCAGACACAGAAATAGAAATAGGCAAACCAAACAATAAATAACCCAATACCACTAACAAAGGCAAACCCTGAGTTGCCAACAACAACCAAAGATCGCTCCAAATTTGAGCAGTAGGAGAAGCATCCTTCAAATCAAGCGATCGCCCCCACTCCCGCCAAGTTTCCATCATCCCCTCATACATTCTCACTTGCAAAACCTGCGCTCCATCCAGAAACCCCACCTTATACCCCTCACCAGCAATATTTCTAGCCAGAGTCACATCATCACAAAAAGAACCCTTAGCACTAATATAACCCCCCATCTTCGACAAAACCGAACGGCGACACAAAAAACATTGACCATTAGCCATAACTCGTTCTGGTGTTTGCCCCCCCGTACCCGTCGGTCCAAACCTATAGACTAAAGTTATTAATAAAGCAGGTTGTAGCCACAGTTCTCCAGGATATTTCAGGATAAACCGTGGCGACAGAGAAATCAAATCATAGGCTTCCGCTTCAGCCTTTTTAACCAAACTAGCTACTAACCCTGGGTCTGGTTGAGTATCCGCATCTACTCCCAGAAACCATTCACTCTTTGGGGAACTTGCCAAAAACCCCGTATGTAAAGCCCAAGGACGACCCACCCACCCAGGAGGTAAAGGGTCGTCCGTAATTAAGCGAAACCTTGGGTCTTTTTTTGCTGTAGTCTTAACTAAATATTGAGTATCATCTGTCGAGTTACTATCAACTACAATTATTTCCCGCACTTCATAACTTTGCCTACTCAAACCTATTAAACAGGGAGTAATACGCTCTGCCTCATTAAGAGTTGGTACCACAACTGTCACCTTACCTAATAATTCTGGTGTAGGCAAGTCAGGTTTTAATGGCGGTTGGCGAGTCGGACCTTTAATGAGACGTGATAATAAGATAGCTGTTGCTGGTAGTTGCAACATTAGCATGACAAAAAAAAAGACTTCAGGCATAATTTTGGATTTTTAGAGGCAGTATTTTAGACTTTATATTATCTTTCAGAGGAGTAATAGACATCTCCATAAAAGAGGGAGTAAGGAGTAGGGAATAGGGGGGAAATAATTGATGGTTTGTGCTCGATAATTGATTTGATTTTTTATTTTTGGAGAGGTCTAATAGTTAACCAAAGACCTTAACAGACCTTTTTAAGGTAATAATTAATAATCACCCTTTCTTAAAAGAAGGGGATTGACTCAAAGGAAAATTTTTTGCTTTTTTTCTCCTTAAAAAAGGAGGCTTTAGACCACAATTTCTCCTTCAGCAATTAACAATGAACAATTAAATAATTAATAATCAC
>NZ_JAAHGT010000984.1 GCF_010672385.1 Okeania sp. SIO2F4 | reverse complement strand
GTATAAGTCATTTGAAAAGCTTTTTTCTCATAAAAGTGTATTGAATTAGATATTTTTTTGAGAAATGCACCCCAAGATTCTGACTCCCCCCTCTTCCCACCCTCCCACAAGGTTTTCAGGAGTTCCTTATCAGGGATAGGGTAGGGAAGGGAGTCGGGGGGTTAGGTTTTTTCCACCCACATTTTCAAAGTAGAAGTGCTAGTAAAGTGAGCAAATATTTACCTGCTCTCTATTAAAAACTTTATTATAGCAATTCCCATACTTGTGAGGTACAAAATTCTAGGTTTTAGGGAACAGGGAACACTTAACTGGGAACAGGAAACAAGGAATAGAATAAAAATAAAAATAGATGTACCATTAGACTCTGGGAAACCCTATATTAGTTATTAACAAAAACAGGCAAAAATTATGTCAACAGTTTATCGTTTAAAAGCTAGTAAAATCGACCATCATTTTCTAGAATAAATTCAAGCTAAATTTGGAGCCAAATAAATTGAGATAGTTGTTTCAGAGTTTGATTTAACAGATTATCTTTTAAAGTCAGAAAGCAACAAAAATAGACTATTAAAAGCAATTGAAAATGTTAAAGAGCGTCAAAATTTAGTTGAAGTAAATTTAGAAGATTTGTAATGAGCAGAATATTTTTTTTTGAATCCTCTATTTTCAATAAATCCAAATCCAAATTTAGATAATGCCACAGTACGATTTGTATCACAACCAAGTTAAGAATGGATTGAGGAAAGATCGCTGAACTATCACTGACGATCCTTATACTCTAGAATATAAAGGATTGCGTTTATATGCAGATTTAGGAGCAGAAAAACTATTAGCGGCTGAAAGAGCAGAACAGAAAATTGCCGTAGAAATCAAAGTTTTTAATAGTCCTTCACAAGTAACCGAACTACAAAAAGCAATTGGTAAGTATAATATGTATCGAACTATATTACCGAAAAATAAAGGTTTAAAGCCTCTCACTCGCCGTGGAGAAAAAAGCGGTCGTTTGCGGAGCATTTCGTAGGATGGGATGGCGAGGTTTCCCGCTCTTAAAGAGCCGCTCCGAAGTGCGCCATATCCAATCTCCCCTTGAGAAGAAAAAAAATTCCTTTTTAACCAATTCTCTTCTTAAAAAGAAGAGGTAATTATTAATTATTAATTATTAATTATTGAAGTCGTGTTAACCCAGAGCGAAAATTATATTTAGCAATTTCTCAAGAGGTTTACCAAGATTTTTTTCAAAAGCCTGCTATTCAAGATATTGTCAGCGACCAAACAATTTATCTATTAATTTTTAATCCAGATAGGGAGGTAATTATTCAATGGCTAAATTAGAATTTTACCGAAAAATAATTAGTCAAATTATTCAAAAACATGCCCAATGTAAACCTAGTCATGGAAATATTGAACCACTATTTATTTGCGATTCAATAACTGATAATTACTTGTTGATTGATACAGGATGGGATGAAACAGGACGAGTTTACGCTGTGATTTTGCATCTGCGAATTGTGGGAGAAAAAATCTGGATAGAGTCAGATGGAACTGAAGGAGGAATTGCTTTAGAACTTTTAGAATTGGAGATTCCTAAAGAAGATATTGTTTTGGGATTTATTCGTCCAAAAAATCGGCATTTAATTGATTTTTCTGTAGCTTAAATTAAAGTTTAGTCTTAACTTTGGCAATGAAGTATAACGACTAATACCAAATTGATAAATTTTTGCTACAAATAGATAGGTTATTTATTAGGAGTCAGGAGTCAGGAGTCAGGAGTCAGAATGAATAGCTTCTTTCCTATTTATTAGCTCATAAATCATCTTTTTAATCAAAGAGACATTTCCTGTAAAATCTTTTTATCGTTATTACTATTTGTAACATTATTTTTTCAAAATGGTATAATTATAGAGTAACTAAAAAAAGCAAGAAAAATCAGCAGTATCATAATCGACAACCTTGATGATGACCTGATAGTTAAGCTGCTTTACTGCGAGGATCGTTATTCACAAGAACTATTAGTGAATTAGAATCAATAACAAGATTCATTATTAGCTAAAAAATAAACCTTTGCTCTAACTCTTCTCGACTTTCACGGGCGATCGCTACTCCATCTATGAGTGACAAATTTTTGCCAATTTCCCGCAAACCAGCTATTGCTTCTCTTGCTTTTTGTTTGTCAAATTGAGGTGGAATTTCTTCTAGGCTGAATTTAAGTAATCTTTGGGCTAAAATACTTATGGGTAAATTTAATCTTTGAGCTTCTTTAGTAAGGCGATTGTAATCTTGGTAACTTAATTTTACAGTTAGTAATTTGGATTCATTCATAATTATTTGATTGAAAAAAATGATTATTTTAAATAATACTAATAATCAATATCGACACACTTTAACAAATATTTTTCAAAGCTCTTTCTAAACTCAATATTCATAGTTTTTTATTGAGAATTTTGAAGATTTGTTCTTGGCTAACTGGTTCGCTATTTTTACCTTCTTGAATTGCGTTTTTGATCGATATATTTTCTAAGGTTTCTGCTAAAATTTATGAAAATTCTTCTTTTTGTTCTTGCAGTAATTCAATAATTGCTACTTTCAGCAACTCTTTTAGTTTAGTCTTGTCTATAGTAATTTCAGCCATCGGTTTTTTTCGAGAATTGGTTGGTTGAATTATAGCACTTATAACCGTTCGATAAAAATAGATTTATAGATTTAGAGACAGGGTTTAGGGAAAAATTGCTTGTGTTGGGTTTCGTTACCTCAACCCAACCTACAACTACAACCTTTAAAACTTTAGCGACTATAGCGCATATTTCTCAAGAAATGATAACGATCAGGTCTTGTAACTCCACAAACGTTACTACCTTTTTGCTCGCTCCAGTAAAAGTCTAAATATTTTTCACTTTTCCTGCTATCTCTAGCCATTTCTAAAAATTCGGGTCGGTCGAGACCATGAGAAGGATGAGTAGAGTAAATAACAAAAGTGCTTGGTTCTCTACCAGTTCTATCATCGTATACTTTAACAACAGCTAGGTTATGACCTTTTAAAACACCATAGTTTTCTGTACATTCCCACATATTAATTACTCTTCCTCGCAAAGGACCACCTTGAGCATTCGTAGAAGTTGCTGATAATAAAATTACAGCAGATGTAGCAGCAACAATTAAAGCTAAAGAACGAACCAAGCTTTTTTTTGTTGAGTTAATAAATTCTGGAATTACTTTTGACATTTTCTTACCTTATTTGTTTACTGTTTTTTTCCTATAATTATCCATCTCATACAATTCTAATTCGCTCATTTTCATATCTACAAGTCGGAAAAGGACGGATAAAAACGGATATTTTGTTAAAAAATGTAAAAAGGACGGATAATGAAGGATAATAGCGGATAAGCTATTCAGAAAAATTAATTGTTAAGACAATGGACTGGCAAACAGTTTTAAATTCAATTGATGATTTGGTCTTTCAGCAAACTGGAAAACACCTAAATAATCTACAAATGGGAATTTTAAAAGGTGTACTGAATAACGAAAAATACA
>NZ_JAAHGT010000983.1 GCF_010672385.1 Okeania sp. SIO2F4 | reverse complement strand
GAAGTAACCAAACAATATTTTACAAAATTCCCCGATAGTTGGGTTTTAAGGCTTGATGTAAAAAAACTAAAATACGGTGATGAGGCTAGTTTAAAATCTCCTTGGGAAGCAATACCTAATATTAATTAAATGGAGATTTTTGGAAGTACAAGGGATAAAAATTTACAGAGACAACCAAATGATATGCAAGAAATACCGATAGCTCCCTTGCATAATAAATTCGATCCTTTGTGTATGTTGAGGGGAAGAAAAGATCATCACGGACGTCATACAGAAAACTTTGATAAAAAGGTATGGAAAAATGAAATAGTACAAGCAACTTTAGCGGATATTAGAGATGCTATGATTTTATCTGGACCCTTCAAATATTTTCCTTTCTGGTGTTTAGATAGATTACTTGGACTTTCTGTTCAAGCAAAGTATTATGAACAAGGAAAAATAATCGGTCATATACTGCCCCAACCAGAACAAATTAGGATAGAAGATAATCCTCCTGAATATAGAAGAACTAAAAGATTTTATGTATTTGCCGAACTTTTGTTACTGAAAAATAATCCCCAATATGGCTATCTCTGGAATTTGATTTTAGCTCAATTTGCCGATATACCTGTGAGGATAATTTCTTCTATTAATCGACGGTTATCTGGGAATGAAAGGTGAGCTAATACTATTTTTCTAGATACCATATAGAAGGTGGTGAAAGTTCAAGAATTGCCAGAGCTAGAATTTGACAGACTGGCAAGATAAAGCTTTGATTGAAGGTTGTGTTCAAAGTAGAGTAGGAACAGAAATTAATCGACATAAGTAATTGGACAAAATTAATCGTATATTTTATCAAAGATCAGAAATTAGTTAAGCTGAGAAATTAATAGACTGCCTAAACTTTAGATAAAAACAAGCAAGGCAATAGTTATGAGATATATAAAAGGAATAACACCCGAGACCTTGAAACTTCTAGAAAAAATCTACTCTCAGAGTAAGTATTTTCAGGTTAGGCAGAGAAGTCATTGCATTATATTAAGCTATAAAGGATACAAAATCTCACAATTAATTGCCATCTTTAAAGTGAGCCGTAATACAATATATAACTGGTTAAATGCTTGGGAAGAATCAAATTTTGCCGGATTTAAAAATCGTCCTGGTCGGGGGAGAAAAAAGGGATTTTCACCATCACAGGAATCACAAATTAAGGAGTGGGTGAAACTCGAACCGAAACACCTAGGTAAAACACAATCAAAGATTAGGCCAGCCTGGGGAGTAGATGTTAGCAAAAAGACCATCAAAAGAATTATTAAATCATTCTCAATGGGATGGTTTAGAGTGCGAAAAGGACTTGCTGAAAGTCCAATAGAGCATGTTTACCATCGAAAAGTCAAACAATTAGAAGCATTAAAAAAAACCGGAAGATTCTGGGGAAATAGAACTCAGATATTTTGATGAAAGCGGCTTTTATTTAACTCCTTATGTCCCCTATCCTGGGCAGGAAAAATACCCAAAAATCACTCTCAAAAGTCAACAAAGTAAAAGATTAAATGTCTGGGGTTTTCTCACAAGAGATAATGAACTTGAAGCCTGTATTTTTCCAGAAAGTATTAACACTGATGTGGTCATAGCTTCCATAGATCAATTTAGTGAGAATATGACAAAAAAAAACAGTTTTAGTTGTGGATAATTCTCCGATACATCAGAATAACCGTTTCTGGGATCGAGAACATGAGTGGGCAGAAAAAGGGCTAGAGATTTTATTCTTACCAACTTATTCTCCTCATTTGAATATGATCGAAATCTTCTGGGGTTTTCTCAAATATCAGTGGTTAGATGTAGATGCTTATGAGGATTATTCTTCCTTGGTTAATGCTGTAGAAAATATCCTGAAAAACTTTGGCACAGAATATACAATTAATTTTGTCTAGTTACTTAAAAGGAGTATTAAAAGGTTAATAAGTTAAGACGCATTTAAACTGGGTATTAGCAAACTAGGAAAGAAACCGTCAAACCCTCCCCTAATCTCCCTATCTTCCCATCTCCCCATCAGCCACAATAACCAATTTAGATGCTTAACAGCTTAGAAGCTATTGGAAAAGGAAAAAATTATTTTCATATTCATCTTACTACTGATAGTCATATATATCACTATTCTTTACAGATAAGCCAAAATATGGGGAAAAAATATCTTCAGGAAGTTGAGATAATTAGTAGATATCCTAAACACCAAAAGCCTCTTACCAGGGAAGATATAGAATTATTTGAACAGTAGAAAAGACTGGGGGAAGCCAGAATAGGGGAAGAATTAAAAACAGAAGTTTTAGATGCTTATAAATCTCTATAATCATTAATTGATTTAGCATGATAAAAATGGTTAGAAAGACTTTGAAAAAAAATTATATAAAATTCCATTTATTCCCTACTAAAAAATATAAATAACACTACTCAAAAATTAAATTATTGACTGACGCTCAACAAACTTGTTAAAATGCACTTAAAACCCTTAACACATACACATAAGTATCACCAATAGATAAGGTCTCAAGCCTTCCACCCTTTCAAAGGGATAAAAAAGAAAATTTCGGATTTTCTTACCTCCGACTTCAGGCATAAGTACTGATAACTGATAACTGAAATGAACCAAGGAATATTATCAATTGTAGTCCCTACAAGAGAAGGACTTCCTAACTATTGGATCGAAGGTCTGTTAAAAATCAAAGGAGATGTAGAATTAATATTAGTTCATCCTCTAGGAATGAAAAAACTTCCCATTAGCAACCCGCGAGTTCAACAAATAAATAGCTCATTTCGTGGCGAAGTAATTCAAAGAATGACTGGTCTGATGAATGCTTCAAAAAAATATGTTTTAACAATAAATTGTGATGAATTTTTGCATCCAGACATTGCAGAAATAACCAGACAATATTTTACCAAATTTCCTGATAATTGGGTTTGAAGACTAAGAAAAAAAAATCTCAAATATGGTGATGAAAGTAGTTTAAAATCTCCTTGGCAATCAATATCTAATGTAGATGAAATGCACAGTTGTGGAGTCAGTACAGGAAATCAAAATTTATATGGAACACCTAATTATATAGTTGAAATACCCATAGCTCCTTTGCATAATAAATTCGATCCTTTGTGCATTTTTAGGGGAAGAAAAGATCAAGACGGACGTCATACAGAAAACTTTGATAAAAAAGTATAGAAAAATGAAATAGTACAAGCAACTTTAGCAGATATTAGAGATGCAATGATTTTGTTTGGACCATTTAAATATTTTCCTTTCTGGGCGATGGATAGATTATTAGGACTTTCTATTCAAGCCAAGTATTATGAACAAGGAAAAATAATCGGTCATATACTACCCGAACCAGAACAAATTAGAACTGAAGATAATCCTCCTGAATACAGAAGAGGTACTAGAAGATTTTATGTATTTGCTGAACTTTTGCTACTAAAAAATAATCCCCAATATGGCTATCTTGGGAATTTGATTTTAGACCAAATCACAGATATACCTGTAAGCGAATTATCTGCTA
>NZ_JAAHGT010000982.1 GCF_010672385.1 Okeania sp. SIO2F4 | reverse complement strand
GCTAATATTTCTTGTTTTTGGATTTGTAATGCTTCTGTATGTTGCTGAAGTTTATCTTGTTTATTGTGTAGCTTATTTCTTAGCTGGAGTAAATGATTTTTAGCATTGCTTTTGTAACGATATAACTCATTATTTACCTCTTTAAGTATATGAGATTGGGCGACGATCAAACTTTGAAAATTTAGCAGAAAATATATATAAAAATCAGGATTTTTTTTGTTGATAAATTGAACTACAATTGGATCGTAAAGATTTTCTGCAGAACGATTTAGTGCTATTTGTATAGCCAAGTTAATTTTTTCTTCAGCAGGTAATATTAAACAGTTATCATAGTATTTAGTTGCCTTTAAAAAATATTCAATTGGTCGTTTAATAAACAATTCTCTTCCATAACGAGAACTCATTTGTTCGTGAAAGTAACGTCGAGAAACCATGCCAATAAACTTTTGATCCCAGACAACTATAACTCCAGGTAAGTCAAGTTGTTCATTAAACTGAGATGACACTAATTCTACTGGAGTCATTGGACTTACTTGAAAGTCAATCAGTGGCAATTCTCTGAGAGTAGATTCAGAATTTAGCTTCGGTAAGTTAGATTTTAAAGTGTTTTCCATTTGACAAAACCAACTTAATTTATAAGGTAGATGAAGAAAAATCTAAGGGAATTTAATCATCATAATTTTGATTGATTGTATATTGTATTTGCCTCTAACGTCAATAATTATCTCTGACTAACTTCTATAAATATCGATTGTTCTATAAATTATCTAAGGGAATTTATAGCGTTTATCAGTAAGCGTGAGGTACACTTTTATCTTTCTTCCCTGTTGCCTGTTGCCTATTGTCTGTTGCCTAAAGCATCAGTGTTTCTTATCTAGAGCAAATATTCAAGTAATTGTTTCTAGGCACTTAATCAAATATCAAACTATCTATTTATGAACTATTTAGCTCATTTACTTTTAGCAAAAAATACTCCCGAATCACAAATAGGAAATCTACTAGGTGACTTTGTCAAAGGTTATCTAGAAGAATATGAAACTATTTATAGCCATGAAATTCTCGTGGGAATCAAAACCCATCGTCAAGTTGATTATTTTACCGATACTCATCCAATATATTTGAGAAGTAAAAATCGGATTAGCAGTAGCCATAGACGTTTAGCAGGAATAATTATTGATATTTGTTACGACCATTTTCTGGCAAATCACTGGAATTTATTTTGCAATGAAAACTTAGATGTGTTTGTGCAAAAAATCTACGTTATTTTGAAAGATAATCAGGAAATTTTACCTGAGAGGTTAAAAAAAATATTGCCGAGAATCATATCTGAGAATTGGCTTGTTTCCTACAAAAATATATCAGGAATTAACTTAACCTTTGTGCGCTTATCTAAACGATTGAAGAGAGAAAATAATTTGGCTACTTCTGTTAATGAGCTGATGAAAAATTATCCTGAAATTGAGTCAGATTTTTTGATGTTCTTTCCAGAAGTGATGAATTATGTAAAAACTTTGCATAAGTAATAATAAATCTGGTCTAAGCATTCAGCTATTAGCAGTCAGCAATCAGCCTTTTTTGTCCAGGAATTAAACATATTTGTTATGCATAGTTAAGGTCTTCAGATATGCTTTTCAAGAGTCAGGAGAAAATAACAATGTAAACATTTAGCTATTAGCAGTCAGCTTTTAGCTATTTCATAAATATAGATAATTAATTCAACTATTACGCTCTAGTTTTTAGATTTTAGATAAACTGTCTGGGTGGCGATAGTGCTACGCACCCCTACGGGTTTCATGTCGCCCAGCGAAACGCCTCACTTCTCATACCAAATCCGGTTATAATAAGCTAAATACAAAATTAAAATTATAAATGCCTAAAAAAGCTTCGGTTCGCCTCTCATTTCAGTACAGAGGAACTCAAAGAAAAGTATAGAACTTGTCAAGATCCTGTAGAAGCACTCGTGATGGCATCTGTTATGGAGAATTTCGCTCTTAGTGAACAATTAAAAATGCGGCGATCGGTCTCTGGATTAAACTATCAATATTCTTTGAAAATTCTCAAGAAATATAATGATTTGGCTGAAGTTGGAATCAGAAATCTGAAGAAAAAAAGTGTCAAACATGATAGAGGAAAAGAACCTTTATTCAACGAAAAACAATTGCTGAAATTAACAGTTCAACTCAAAAAAAGACCACCAAATGGAGGAATATGGACTGGACCAAAGGTTGCTAGATGGATAGAAAAAGTTACAGGAATTGAAAAAGTATGGAATCAAAGGGGGTGGGTAACCCGAAAAAAGTCCAAATATTCTTGGCCGAAACCGAGACCAAAACATAAAAAAGGAGACTTAATTGCACAAGAAAACTTCCAGAAAAATTTACCATTAAAAGTCAAAGAATTAAGAGAAAAGTATCCTTCAAAGAAGATAGAAATATGGTTTTTTGATGAACATAGAGTAGGGTTAAAACCAATTATCAGAAAAGTATGGGATCCTGTAGGAGAAAGACCAACAGCTATAGTACAACATCGTTATGAATGGTTATATGTATATGGATTTGTGGAACCGAAAACTGGAAAAACTTTATGGTATTTAATACCCAGGGTCAACAATAAATGGTTAAGTTTGGTTTATGAAGCCTTTGGTAAAGATGTGGAATTAACCGAAGAAAAAATTGTTCTATTAGTATAAGATAATGCCGGGTGGCATCGCACTCAAAAAGTCAAAGTCCCAGAGGGAATAATTGTGGAATTTATCCCACCTTATTCACTCTTATTTACAACCAGCAGAAAGATTATGGTCTTTGATAGATGAACCTAAGCGTAAATGAACATTTTGAAAGTATTGAAGACATAGAAGAAGTTTTAGTAACTCGTTGCCAAGTATTAGAAAAAATGACATCAGAAGTCAAAAAGTTAACTAATTATCATTGGCTAGTTTATGACTAATTTTGATCGGCTTTTATAAACCGGATTTGATATCACTGTGATTAATAATTAACTTAACTATTGCGCTGTAGTTTTTAGATTTTAGATAAACTGCCTGAGTGGCGATAGTGCTACGCACCCCTACAGGTTTCATGTCGTGCAGCGAAACACCTCATTTCTCACTGTGATTAATAATTAACAGGACTTACGCAGAGGTACTATATATAGAGTGCAAAAACTGTATCGCTATAGTTTTTCAAACTACATACATGGTCTGGTGCGTAAGTCCTCATTAATACCAAGCGTGATAAATGTTTGCTACAAAGATCTAGGATAATTTTTAGGAGTCAGAAGTCAGGAGTCAGGAGTCGCATGGGAATTGTTTCAATACCATTTTTTAGTTCGTAAATCATCTTTTTCTCTTGGTGCGCGTTCCCTCTCTTGGTCGGCATTCCCATGGCGAGGAGACCTAGCCTGGTTCCGACCGCTTGCGCCGTGAGACGGTGAGTGCAGTGCGCCCTTGCGGGTTAAGCGACAGTCACGCAACTGCCGTGAGCGGAGCGTCTCTGAAAGAGATACCCGGAGGGCGCGGGGTCGCACCGC
>NZ_JAAHGT010000981.1 GCF_010672385.1 Okeania sp. SIO2F4 | reverse complement strand
CAACTATAGCAAAATTGCAGTCTGACTTACCTGAAATTAAACTCGTTTTAGCAGAAACTCAAGCAGATTATATTCAGGAGGCAACTCAAGCTACTATTGATGCTTTGTTATTAGGAATTATTCTGGCGGTGGCAATAATTTTTCCTTTCTTGCGGAATGTTGCGGCAACAATGATTACAGCTTTGGCAATACCTATTTCCTTATTAGGAACTTCTATTGTTATGGCAATATTTGGATTTAATTTAGAAACTATTACTCTCCTAGCATTGGCAATAATTATTGGAATTATTGTTGATGATGCTATTGTAGATGTGGAAAATATTGCTAGACATCTCGAAGCAGGAGAAACTCCGAGACAAGCTGCAATTTCTGGCACTGATGAAATAGGTTTAACTGTTGTTGCTTCTACTTGCACTATTGCAGCAGTATTTCTGCCAGTTGCTTTTATGGGAGATACTCTCGGTCAATTTTTTCAACCTTTTGGTTTAACTGTTTCCGCAGCAGTATTAATTTCTTTATTGGTTGCCCGCACTTTATCCCCAGTATTGGCAAGTTGGTGGCTAAATGAAGTCAGAAGTCAGAAGTCAGAAATCAGAAGTTATCAGAATTTAGAAGGAAATAATAATGAAGTTAAAAGTCACAAGTCAACCCCAAGGGAGCAAGAAAATTTATTAAATCAAACACCACAGTGGGAGAATATTTTATCAAATCAATACCAAAAATTACTTAACTGGTCACTAGACCATCGCAAAATTGTCATTGCAATAGCTTTACTCAGTTTTGTTGCTGGTGTAGCCATGATTCCTCTAATTCCTAAAGGGTTAGTACCTCAACTCGACCGAGGAGAATTTAATATTACCTACTCTTATCCTCTGCCTAATTTTGCCACTAATACTGAAAAATCTCTGCCTCCCCAAGAAATTCAACCGCCTCCTCAAAACTCAATTTTTGGGGAAGGTGCATTTAATTGGATAAACGATCTAACCAACTCTCCCACCAGAATATTGTTAAGAAAATCTCGGAGAATAGCTCAACAAATTGAGCAAATTGTTTTATCTTCCCCAGAAGTAGAATCAGTTTTTAGTATCGCAGGTTTCCAGGGTGAACCAAATCGTGGTAAAGTGTATGTGAAACTGAAAAAAGAGCGGTCGCTAACCACTACCCAAGTACAAGAGCAAACTCGTACTGCTTTATCAGAATTAGAAAAGGTTACTGTCAGTGTTGAGGATATTCCTTTTGTGGAGACTGGTGCAGGAAAACCTTTTGAAATAATGCTGTTGGGAGATAACCGGGAAATTCTTCACAATAGTGCTACCGAAATTCAAACTCAGATTCAAAAAATACCGGGTTTTGTAGACATAACTATAACGTCTCAGTTTCAGAATTTTGATAACCCGATGGAAATAACTCGTCGCGGTCTGAAACAGGTTGTGTATATTACGGCTAATCTCTCTGATGGTTTGGGATTAGCGGATGCTATTAATCTAGCAGTAGATATAGCTCAACCTATTTTACCAGATGGTGTCGAGTTAGACTTGGGAGGAGATTCTCTGAGAGTGGGAGAAGTATTTGGTAGTTTTGGGGTAACTTTAGGTTTGTCTGTTGTCTGTATGTTGACAGTGCTATTGTTACTTTTTCGTAGATTTTTAGAACCTTTGGTAGTAGGATTGTGTTTGCCTCTATCTATTGTGGGAGCAATGTTAGGGTTGTTAGTTACTCAGAGTGATTTTGGCGTTATTTCTTTATTAGGTCTGATTTTTCTCCTGGGTTTGCTCGACAAAAATGCCTTGTTGTTGATGGATTATATTAATCAATTGCGTCAGTCAGGGTTAGACCGGAGAGAAGCAATTTTGCAAACTGGGATAGTGCGACTGCGACCGATTTTAATGACCACAAGTTCGACTGTTTTAGGGATGTTGCCGATCGCTCTGGGATTAGGAGCAGGAGCAGAATTACGACAACCTTTAGCTGTGGGGATTATTGGCGGGTTGATTACTTCTACATTGTTGAGTTTAATTGTAGTTCCTGTTTTGTATACTTTATTAGAAGATTGGTGGGAATTGTAAAAACAGTTGGGTTAGTTGCATAATTTCATTAGTCGTCAGGCGATTGGTTGCTTTGCTACGAATGGCAGCAATCATTTCTTCTCCTCCATTAAAGTTTTGAAGCTTGTGAATTTGCAAAGTATCCGTTCTACTGCAAGTTGAACTTCTGTACCTGGTCGAAACTCAAGTAAGTTTTGAATTTATCGAGGGATAGTTATTTTTCTTTCAGCGTCAATTTTTATAATTTTTATCCTTTTGGGTTAAAAAGTTTGGATAATGTTTACTGCTAGTATATCATTTGGCCTTGCTGAATCAAACTATGAATTAAGATAAACACTATTTTTTTTCAAAAAGCGATTGCTTCTACCTGGGACTTGAGCGATCGTATGTTAATAAAATTTTTTTACTTAATCATACAACTACCTGAATACTACTTGATAAAAATTTCACAATTACTTTTAATTTATGTGAAAAATTATTAAGTCAGAAATTAAATACATCAAAATTTGCACGATTTTTTTCTATAAGACTGATGTATAGATGTGGGTTAGTTCAAATCTAATTAATTTTGCACGATTTTTTTCTCCAGGGCTGATATATAAATGTAGACTTGTTCAACCCAATGTCCAAACTAATTATCAACTGATTTATCCATAGGAGGTCAACATTGTATTTGAGCTAGTATTTTACAACCGTGGGACTACTTAAACTAGATTCTTGTTTTCTAGTTTGTCTACTTGTATGCAAATAACAAGCAGCAAAAATAAAAAAAAAGATTAAGGAAAACCGGGAATTATACTTCTAAGCTCACCATTATATCAGAGCGATCGCTCAATATATCTTTCCAACCACAATTTAGATCGAAATCTGGTTTAACCAGAATCATGTATTCCCACTACTAACCACTCGTAGAGGCAAACGACCGTTTGCCTGTACATAGGGATTTTTGTTCTTTAATAGCGATCGCTCTTTGAAAATATTAGGACTTATATCATGTCCGCTTAAATAGTTATAATTAGAGTTCGTAGTAGGGCTTTAGCCCTATCTACACTTCGGGCTAAAGCCCTACTACAAACAAAAACTTTTTTTATCACTGATTATCCGGACATGATATTACCGATGAGAGAAGCAAAATCTAGGTTTGAGATTGCTTCCCTATGCGCAATGACGGAAATACCTGGTATTGCGTAAGTCCTGAATATCAAAAACACAAACCTAACTTTGATTTCAAACCAGGAGTGTTATATGTCTACCAAACTCAAGTCACTCTTTCCCTTTGTCCGTAAAATATTTGCTACAACCATAACTTTAGCAACCACAGCTTTCTTCACCACTGGAAATGCTGCTGCAATATCTATTACCTCCACAGTTAAAGCTGACCCTAATACAGTGCCAACAACTGGCACTTCTCTACAAGATGGAGATTTTCGGCTTACTGGTTCGGCTGGTCGCTTAGGTGATGGACTCGATGACATAGCTTTTTGGGA
>NZ_JAAHGT010000980.1 GCF_010672385.1 Okeania sp. SIO2F4 | reverse complement strand
TCTTACCATTACATTTAAGCAACGCCATTTAGTTTGTTTGAACTGTTGACTAAATTCTATAGTAGAGTAGAAATGCTTATAGAGATTCGTCGCTTGCTTGTATCCAGTAATTTTGGGTTTATAGACCCACTATTACCAAATATGGTTACTCTAACTATAGTAGAACTGATTCAAGCAGGCTAGCCATAAGGCTAATCTCTCCATAGAAACAGAATGACTTCCCTATGGGCTAAAGAATTGCTATAGTATATATTCCTGTTAATAACCGTTTCCCCCACGGTACTTATTTGATGAAAATTCCTTGTACTTTCATCTTTTCACAAAATCCCAATAGCTTATTTTAGGTGACACAACAATAACTCGTGTTAAAATTATTACATTTGAGGTATAGGATTAAGTTTGGTAGTATTAAATTTAGAGTTTAACCTCTAAATCTATGGCCAGGGAAATATTATATCAAGTCCAGTGTCATAATTACAAAAATTTGGACATTTTTACAATTTTTCTATTTTTCTGCCATTTCAACCGATAATTATCTTCATATAGTAATATTAGTCCAAAGATACTTATACTTGATTAATATAATCTAAATAACAGAGTTGCCTATTTAGAGATTACCTAAGTATAATATTGAGAGATAATTAATTCCATTCTAAATAATTGGGTGCGTAACTCAGTTGGATAGAGTAGCGACCTTCTAAGTCGCGAGTCGCAGGTTCGAATCCTGCCGCACCCGTATATAAGGCCATAAATTATGTGCATAACTATGAAAAATACTGTGGCTTAGTCATATCTCCTAGGCCACATCTAAATTCCATACTTCGATCCTCAATTAAATCATCTCTTGTCTAAAGGTGCAGATATTCTTACCAAGTTGTAGCCTTTCAGTGAGTTGACCTTTTATTGGATGCTGCTTTGCCTTACCAAAATCTTATGCTTTTCTCAACATCTATTTTGAGTCTCTAAGTGCCCCTCGGTGACAACCTAAAAACCTGATTTTTAGATGATGCTTCAAGGCGTGAATTACTCATTGAATGTCGGTTGACCCGTATTTGCTTAAGGTACATTCTAATTAGGGTTTGTTGAATAAGTCTTATAGGTAAGGGTAGGAAGACCGATCCAGGAAGACCGAGTCAGGAGAAATAGAAATTACAGAGGATGTAGTTGGAAGAATTGCCCCTTAATTTTTGTGCCCTTGTCTGCTAAAAATCCTCACATTCTTATGCCATGGGAAGCCAAAAGCTTGTACTTTATTTTGCATAAAAAAGGCTAAAGTCTTTATATGTAAATGCTTTTGGATTTAATCAGCAAGCCCTAATTATTAAAAAAACTTAATAATAATGGTTGACCAGTCAGGTAGATGTTTTCAATACCAATTTAGGTATTTGAAATTTTTCCATAATAATCTAACTCAATCCTTCAATCACGGGGTGGAAATAAAAGGCTAATCCTAAAACCGTATAAGCTGCTAATAATAAAGCTCCTTCTAACCAATCAGAACGACCATCAGAACTTACAGAATTAGCAATTAATACTGCTACTACTACTGCTACTAATTCAAAAGGATTAAAATTCAAATCCATTGGTTGACCTAGTAATAAACCAGCCAGAATTAATACAGGTGCCACAAATAAGGCAATTTGTAAACTAGAACCTACTGCCACTGAAACAGATAAATCCATTTTATTTTTCATAGCAACAGTTACTGCCGTAGCGTGTTCGGCAGCATTACCAATAATTGGTACTACAATTACACCAGTAAATAAAGAAGTTAATCCTAAAGTAGCAGTAGCTTCTTCTAAAGAATCAACCAGTAATTCTGATTCAAATGCCACTGCTAAAGTTGCTATTAATAAAACTAAAATCCACAGTAACAAATTAGGTTTATGTTGAGATTCTTTTTCTGATTCACTATCAGAATTTAATTCTTCAGATTCATTTTCTGCTACACCAACCTCGTATAAGTAAGAGTGAGTTTTCATCGAAAATAATAAGGTGAGTATATAAACAGTAATTAATACTATTGCTACTGCACCAGATAAATTTTGCATTGTACTTTCACTAATGCCATTAGAAGTAGCATCTACTGCTGTTGGTACTAAGATAGCAATTACAGCTAAATTCATTGCTGAAGCATTTAAACGGGCTACTACTGACTGAAATTTTTGTTCTTTGAAACGGAGTCCACCTAAAAACATTGATAGACCCATTACTAACAATAAGTTACCAATTATAGAACCAGTGATACTTGCTTTAACTACGCTTATTAAACCAGCATTTAAAGCAATAATACCGATAATTAATTCTGTAGCATTGCCAAATGTAGCATTTAACAAACCACCTAAGTTAGGACCAAGAACAACTGCAATTTCTTCAGTTGCTGTACCCATCCAACCTGCTAAGGGAATAATTGCTATAGCAGATGTAATGAAAATAACTGATGAACCCAATTCCATAACATTGGCTGCTATTGAAATAGGAACAAATACTAATAAAATTGAAATGATTGTTTGTGTATTTAGCATGAGTAAAAATTTCAAGTTCAGTAAATCAAAAATTAGGCAAAAAAATAGGTCTTGCTGAAAAGGTGTTTGGCAGGTGAGTATAATTCAGAATTAAGCAGTCAGGAGTCTAAATCAGCAGGAGTATGAAAAACCGAAGTAAGTTAGAGGTAGAAAAAATATCAGATTTTTTTTATCCTACTTCTGGTAGAGGTACAAAGTTATTTATACAAAAAAATTTGATAATCTTGCACTTTTTTCAGAAATAAAAAGCTCAAATTTCCAGGCAATGTTTTTGAGATTATTCAGCTCGCCCTAACTAAATAGATATAATACCAGGTATGATAAATATTTCCAACAAATAGTTGAGCTGCTGCTAGTAGTCAGTTGTATGAGCAAAGTGCCTTTTACCCTTTTAAGCATTTATTGTGGTAAGACCTAAATGTTGCTAAAATAAATATTTTATATAAAATTATTAAATTATTCCAACTGTTTGTAATATTATTATTTAACGTGTGGTAAAGTTCAATCTACTATTTCGACTCAAGCTTAATCCTTAATTGAGTAAATATTTTTGAGATATAAACACTTTTTAGTCAAACTTATAGTTTTGATAGATCTCTAATATCAAGTAACATTAATTAACCACAATGTAGGGAAGTTGCATAAGGGCGTACCTAGGAGTTTGGGAAAAGATTCTTTATTACACTTAATTACACTTATTTAATGAGACATGATCTAATTACTTAGATCGACAGAATCCTATTTTCTCATATAAAGTAAGAAATTCAAAAATTCTATTTACACTATTTATTTTTATTATTCACGATCTAGCACGATTCGATAACGTGCTTTACGGCTATGTAAATGCTCCATCGCTTCATTTGCAAATCAGAAATAAAAGTCTGATTCATCTCTATTGCGTATGTAGCAATAGGAATTTAGACTCAGTTGCCTTTTGTTGCGGATATAGCAATCGGAATTTTTACCGACTAAATTCAGAGGCAAACTTTTAGCAAATCAGAAATAAAAAT
>NZ_JAAHGT010000098.1 GCF_010672385.1 Okeania sp. SIO2F4 | reverse complement strand
ATTTGTGTTTTAGGAGGAAACTAAAAAGTTTGAATGTCTCGACAAACAATTGCGATTAATTTTCCTGGAATTGCCGAAATTTCATAAAGCCTTATCTGACTTAAACAGCTTAACTGATAAATAGATTCCAAAAATATTTGAAATGGTAGCACATAACTTGTCTATTTTGTCAAGTTTTATGTTAAGAAAGATGTTGATAAAGCATAGCCTTTTAAGGGGATAAATCAAAAATTTTCATTTTAGTCAATCCTATCCGTTTTAAGAAGGGGTAATTATTAATTATTAATTGTTCATTGTTAATTGCTGAATGCTAATAGCTGTTTGCGCAGCAGTCCGCAGGAAATGCTTACATTTACCTTTATAAATTAAAAAAACTTACTCTACAAAAAAAAGTTAGACAAAAATTTTTTTCTACTATTCGGGAAAACAGGAAATTGACCGTGAAGCTGAACAAAATGATATTTCCTTATTTGTAAGCATTCAGCGGTCAGCTATCAGCTATCAGCTATCAGCTTCATTACCTTTAAAAGAGGAAAAAGCAATAAGCGAGATTTCAAAGTATGGGTATAAAGTTCATCTGTTAACCTTAAAAATCTATCAAGATACATAGTTTATTAAAAAGCTAATAGCTGAATGCTTACCCTTATTTAATTTTCACTGTCATTCTAGAAAGTTGAGAAATACCATGAGTCAATGTTTTAATCCTAACTGTTTACATCAGAATTCAGCAGAAACAGAACTATGTCAGGAATGTGGTTCAAAACTATTATTAGGGGAACGATATCGCGCTCTAGAAATTATTGGTGAGGGAGGTTTTGGCAGAACTTTTAAAGCTGTGGATGAGTTTAAACCTTCAAAACCTTTATGTGTGATTAAACAATTTTTTCCTACTGCTAAAGACAGTAAAAGTATTCAGAAAGCTACAGAGTTATTTGAACAAGAAGCAGTACGTTTAGAAACTCTTGGTAAGCATCCGCAAATCCCAGAACTTTTTACTTATGTAATTCAAGAAGATCGTCAATATTTAGTACAAGAATATATTGCTGGTAAAAACTTAGCTGAAGAGTTGGCAACAGAAGGTGTTTTTACTGAAAGTAAAATTCGAGAATTGCTGAATGAAATGTTGCCTATCTTAGAATTTATCCACGACCATCAGGTAATACATCGGGATATTAAACCAGATAATATTATTCGTTTGACTAATTCTGGTGGAGATAAAACCCAGAAACATTCTCTAGTCTTAGTTGATTTTGGCGCTGCTAAATTTACATCTAAAACTACCCTGAAAAAAACTGGAACGGTAATTGGTTCCGCAGCTTATATTGCACCGGAACAAGTAAGAGGAAAAGCAGTTTTTTCTAGCGACCTATATAGTTTAGGTATAACTTGTATTTACCTACTAACAGGAGTAGAACCTTTCGATTTATTTGATACTGGTGAAGATAAATGGGTTTGGCAAGATTATTTGAAAAATTCCGTGTCTCTTCAGTTAAGTCAAATTATCGATAAAATGCTGCAAACTGCTACGAAAAAACGCTATCAAACAGCAGCAGAAGTATTAAATGATTTGAATACTCCTGTAGAATTAAATACAGCCAAAAATAATATCAGTAAATGGTTTGTTGGTGGAGTGGCAGGTCTTACTTTTTTACTATCAATGAGCGTATTTTTAGCCGCAATATTTACCAATTATTCCCGAACAAATTATCCTCAACCAATTTCAGCAGATCCTAATGTCAAACCAGAAGTAAAACCCCAAAAAACAGTTATTTCATCTCCAAATTATGGTGGATTATATGCAAAATATGACACAGGAGAAATCCAAGCCTTTCCATTAGAACATACAGATGTCACAGCTAAAATTGCTGGAAACCTATCGCGGGTAGAAGTAGTCCAACGTTTTACCAATCCTTATAAAACTCCTTTAGAAGCAACCTACGAATTTCCATTGCCCGACGAATCTGCTGTAGATGATATGGAAATTCGGATTGGCGATCGCGTGATTAAAGGAATTATAAAAAAACGGGAAGAAGCTAAAAAAATCTACAATAAAGCCAAACAAGAAGGAAAAACTACTGCCTTATTAGAACAAGAACGACCTAATATTTTTACTCAGTCTTTAGCTAATATCAAACCTGGTGAAACAATAGAAGTAGTAATTCGCTACACCGATGCCTTAAAATTTGCCGGGGGTGACTATGAATTTGTCTTTCCGATGGTTGTCGGACCTCGTTATAATCCTGGAAATTCTAATTTAGGAAGCTTCCCAGAAAAATCTATTCATTTAGCAAGTTTACCTGGAACAAACTCCATTCCTAACTTACTTTCTCAAACTTTAGAAACTCCGCCAAAAGAACGCTCAGGTAATGATATTAACGTCACAATTGAAATTGATGCTGGAGTACCAATTTCTAATATTATTTCTCCCTCCCATCAAATCCAAACACAAAAAATTTCTGCTGAAGGATTACCATCTATTACTCAGATAAAACTAAACCAAGCTGATACTATCCCCAATAAAGATTTAGTTCTCCGTTACCAAGTAGCAGGCAAAGAAACCCAATCCACAGTTCTCTCCCAAGCCGACAATAAAGGCGGTCATTTTGCAATTTATTTAATTCCTGCTCTGGAATATAAAACCAAAGAAATTGTACCGAAAGATGTAGTCTTCTTAATGGATACATCCGGTTCCCAAAGCGGTGCCCCCCTCGAACAATCAAAAGTATTAATGCGCCGTTTTCTTCAGGGATTAAATCCTGACGATACCTTTACTATTATTGACTTTGCCAATAGTAGCCAAACATTATCAAGCGAACCTCTAGCCAATACTCCAGCTAACCAGAAAAAAGCCATAAATTATGTTAACAAATTAAGAGCTAATGGAGGTACAGAATTATTAAATGGTATTGATACTGTCCTGAATTTTTCCCCTGCAAAAAATGGTCGGTTGCGCAGTATAGTCTTATTAACAGATGGCTTAATAAGTAATGAAAATCAAATCATTTCTCGAATACAAAAACAACTACAACCAGGCAACCGTCTTTATAGTTTTGGTGTGGGAAGTTCCGTCAACCATTATTTATTAAACCGACTCGCAGAAGTAGGTCAGGGTACAGTTCATGTAGTCCGTCACGATGAGTCTGTCAATGCAGTAACAGAAAAGTTTTTCAATGAAATAAATAACCCAGTGCTGACAAATATTGAGGTGAAATGGCAAGGTTTGGGAGAAACGCCAGAAATTTTCCCCCTTAAACCCGCTGACTTGTTTGCTCAAGAACCCTTAGTTTTGTACGGACGCAAACAAGACCGACTCAACGGAAATTTACAAATAACCGCAGTTGCTGCTGGTGGTAAACGTTATCAAAAAACCTTTCCCTTGCGCTTCGACTCCAATAGTGGCAATGAAGCGATCGCTCAACTTTGGGGACGAGCAAAAATTAAACAGTTAATGTTGTCAACAACTAATGGGGAGACCCCAGAAACAGTAAATGCTATAACAAATGTTGCTTTAGGTTATCGGTTGATGTCGAAATATACTGCTTTCGTAGCGGTGAGCGATGACCAACGAGTTGACCCTAATAACCCCAGTCATCAAGCGAAAGTGAAAAAACAGACTCCCGATGGAATGATGGGTATTCCAGAACCTAGTTTTGTGTGGGCAATATTGTTATTTGGTTTATATTTGGGTTGGAAACAGTGGGTGCAGTGGCAAAAGATGAAAGTTGATGTTGATATAACTACAATTAAGTAGGTAGTGCTGTGACCAGCCTAAAATATTGCAATAGTAGGGGAGGGTTCCGCGTTAAATTAATGGTGTTACAAATGATCCGGTGAACTCGCTTCCTCCTTACCTAGGGATACAATGCACAAAATTAGCTGTGTCAGTCCAGTAAGTATAGCGCTACACTGATAGGCACAAGTCAGATAGGATAGCTGTCAGATTGGCGAAATACACAAGTCAGAAGTCAGAAGCAATCTCTGACTGAGTTTTATTATTCAGCAATATCTGCGCCATTTGCTTCGACTGCTATATTAAAAAGCTTTGTTATCTTATGATAATTATGGCAAACTTATCAATTAATAATTGATTAATTTAGTTTGTGGTGGTGCATTGTAATAGTAGTGGGAGCATCTTGCTCCTTTAGAAACTGTTTGTAAACTCATAAAAACCTCTCTCCAAACCTCTCTCCTACTCCGCTCTTAGGCTCCGGCAACCCCCATTCCCTTGTAGGGAAGGGGGGCAGGGGGGTTAGGTTTTTATAATTCATCGGTTCCATGCAGCACTTCTCAAACAGCTTCTTACTAGGCGTTGTTTATCCCCATTTACTATTACTATCTAGGACTAACATTTAGTTTAGCTATTTCCCAAAAATTAGGACATTAGAAAAATTTAAATCCTTTACAACTAATATAATAGTGTTGACCGAAAAAATTTGGGTAGTTACGCCTCCTCTTTTAAGGGGATAAAAAGCGGTCGTTTGCGGAGCATTTCGTCAGGATGGGATGGCGAGGTTTCCTCGCCATATCCAATCGACCAAGAGAAAAGAAGATTCTGTATTTCAAGCCTCCTGGTTAAGCAGGAGGTACTGATAACTGATAACTGATAACTGAATAACTGATAACTGAAATGACTTGAGCTGATAGCTGATAGCTGTTTGCTTAAAGCTATAGTTAGTTTTGTAGTGAGGAAAATTTAAGTGCAGGTTGAACAAGTTCTTGAGACACTAAAGTTAGATTTACCAACTTTGTTTGAAAAAGATATTTCCTACGATATCTATACTAAAGATATTTTTTTTAAAGACCCGGTAAATACTTTTAAGTGGAAGTTTAATTATCGAATTATTTTTTGGACTTTACGCTTTCACGGTCGGCTATTTTTTACGGAACTGTATTTTGATTTACATGATGTTCAGCAAACAGCAGAAGATATAATTTTAGCAAATTGGACTGTGCGTGGTGTGTTAAGAGTTCCTTGGCAAGCTAAGATTTTTTTTAATGGTTATTCAACTTATAAATTTAATCAAGATGGGTTGATTTATGAACATATTGATACCTGGGATAGGAAACCAAGTGAAATATTAAAGCAGTTTTTCTCCCTTGGGGAGTAGGGAGTAGGGAGTAGGGAGCAGTTCTCCAAAATTCGACTCCTACCCTCACCCATAATACTTAGGGTTTGCTGAAAAAGTCTTTTTTAAGAAGTAGGGGAGCGGGGGAGTAGGGAGTAATTTTTTTGCTCAACTCTTGCCCAAAATGCTAACTTTTTGAGCATCAAGAGCTGAAAAATAGGTACTTTTTCAAGACATAAAAATGCTAAAACTTTTATCTGTAAATGCTTTGAGATTTAATCAGCAAACCCTACTTATTCAGTCTCTAATTGGAGAAATTTCAGCCATATCTAATATTTGGGGAATTAAATCTTCTCGCTTAATTGCCATGAGATGAACTCCATGACAAATGTTACTTGCCATCTTCACTTGTTCGGCAGCAATTTTTATTCCTTCTTGTAAAGGTTTTTCCGCATTTGCCAAACGATTAATAATATGTTCTGGTATATCAACTCCCGGCACATACTTATTCAGAAAAGCAGCATTTTTCGCCGATTTTAGTAAAAATATTCCCGCTAAAATTGGCTTATTACTATCAACTGCGATTTGATTCATAAATTTTTCTAGTTTATCAAAATCAGAAATTAATTGACTTTGAAAAAATTGAGACCCTGCTAATAATTTACGTTCAAATCGTCTTTTTAATCCAGACCAACTAGGAGACTGAGGGTCTACCGCAGCACCTACAAATAAATCTGTTGGTCCATCCGGTAAAGCTTTCTCATTCCAGTCCATACCTTGGTTTAACTTAGCAATCATTTGTAATAGACGTGTAGACTCCATGTCAAATACACTTCTGGCATCTTTATGGTCTCCTGCTTTTACAGGGTCTCCAGTCAGGGCCAAAATATTGTGAATTCCTAAAGCTGAAGCTCCCATTAGGTCAGCTTGTAAAGCTATACGGTTGCGATCGCGACAAGCTAGTTGAAATATTGGCTCTAGGCCAATATTTTTCAAGATGATGGAAGCTGCTAATGAGGACATTCTCAATACGGCACGACTACCATCAGTAATATTAACTGCATGAACTCTACCTTTGAGAGTTTCAGCCATTTTAATCATGTGAGTAGGGTCAGCTCCCTTGGGTGGTGCTACTTCAGCAGTGATTAAAAATTCTCCAGATTTTACGGCATTGCGAAATTTATTCATTTATATTATTTCTTTACTATGTTTAAGTTTTCAATATTTAAGCATTCAGCCGTCAGCTAACAGCTAGCCTCCTGGGTCGTAACTAGGTTAACAGCTATGAGTTATTAACTCATTCTTTTTTTCTATCTACCTATTCCCTATTCCCTACTCCCTACTCCCTATTCCCTATTAATGAATAACCCAAAGCTTTTTTAACTTTTTCTAGAGTTTGATTAGCGATCGCTCCTGCTTTTTCCTTTCCTTCAGCTAAAACAGATTCTAGATAACCTTTATCATCCATAACTGCTTTATATTTTGTTTGAATTGGAGTTAAAGCTGCAATAGTTGCCTCAGTTAATAAAGGCTTAAATTTACCCCATCCCATATCTTGACATTCTGTTATTACCTCTTCCTTTGTTTTATCTGAAAATAATCGATAAAGAGTCAATAAATTATTACATTCAGGTCTTTCAGGATTATCAAATTCCAAACCTTTAACCGGATCTGTTTTACAACGTTTAATTTTTTTCGTAATTACATCTGGTGGATCTAATAAATTAATTCTACTCAATTCTGAAGGGTCAGATTTAGACATTTTGCTAGTACCATCTGTCAAACTCATTACCCGCGCACCCTCTTTTCTAATCAAAGGATTTGGTAATTTTAATATAGTTTCTCCCTGACCAAATTGATGATTAAATCTAACAGCTATATCGCGGGTAAGTTCCAAATGTTGTTTTTGGTCTTCTCCCACAGGAACTTTATCTGCATTATAAAGTAGGATATCCGCAGCCATCAAAACTGGATAATCCAATAAACCTGTACCTACATTTTCTCCCTGTTTAATTGCTTTTTCCTTAAATTGAATCATATCTGTCAACCAATTCAGCGGAGTAATACAGTTGAGAAACCATGTCAATTCACTATGGGCAGAAATGTGAGATTGTACAAATATTGTAGAATAATTCAGGTCTATACCGCAGGCCAAATATAAAGCAGCAATAGTGTAGGTATCTGTAGCTAGTGTAGCCGGATTATGGGGTACTGTAATGGCGTGTAAATCTACTACACAGAAAAAATTGTCGTATTCTTTTTGTCCTTCTACCCAGTTGCGAATTGCGCCTAAATAGTTACCAATATGAAGGTTTCCAGTTGGTTGAACTCCAGAGAGTACGCGCTGTTTAGCCATTATTTCTCTAATCTTTAGTTGTTCAAAATTAATTAATACTTAAGATTAACATATTGAGTGCCTGGTTGAATATTCTCTGTGCGCAAGTCAAAAATCAAAAGCCAAAAGTCATTTCAGTTATCAGTCCAGTCCAGTAGTAGACCGACACAACTAAAATGGTGCGTTAGATGGGGAGATGGGGGGATGGGGAGATGGGGAGATAAACACACCTAGTAGACCGACACAACATAAAATGGTGCGTTACGAAGGATTCCTAAATATCCTTCATAGTTTAAATTTTAGCTGTAAATACGCACCCTACAAATTTTACACTGAATTTTCTTTTTTTATTCCCTACAAATGGGAGGTTTGAGACCTTATTTTCTGCTCAATTTTACCAATGATTCGATTAATAGTTGACAAATGAAAAAAAATCTATTTCAATTCAAATATTACCTAAAATTTAGTATAGTTTGAGAGGGTGTATCAAGATGGAGAGTAATTGTCTAAAATTAATAATTGGCAGTTAAAGAATACTAATAATTATTACTCATAAAGATAAATTAATACCTCTGAATCAAAATATAATGAAGCCAAAAATTAATAATGTTACTGCCTGGAAACAAGCAGAGTTACTAATGCAACCTGCCTTTATTAGAATTCTAGATCATATTCGGAAAAAACTAGAAAATTCTGTTTGGCAAGGTACTTATGAAGAAGTACAAACCCCAATTCCAGGTTATAGATTAGATTTAGAATATCAAGACAAAAAAATTAGTATTAATGTCTGGGAACTCTGCTATCAAGTTTGTTTTAGCAACTATCTTTCTACTCATTCTGCTGACCAAACAGTAGAAGTTGATATTGATATTAGCCTACTTAATCAAGAAGGAAATGTTAATTGGGATCTTCTTGATGAAAAGGCTCTAAAAGTAGTAGAAAATATGATGGCAGATTTACCAATGGATAATTGATAATGGATAATTGATAATTAGATATAGTTTTCATTATCCACTATTCATTACTGATTATTCGTTATTCATTAATAAAATTTCTAAACTTGGTTCAATTCTGTCGGTTTTAACCAGAGGTAATTATTTATTAATGAACTAAATCAGTCAACAGTTAACAGTTCAGTCATATCTATTCTATTAGCAGGCAAGATGCCTATAAAATAACTTTTAACTTCGTTAAATTTATTTTATTTATAGATAAATTATTTGAGAACAAACAAATATTTGTACAAACAAAAATCAAGATTAAATGAACACTATGAATGAGAAACTACAAAATATTCAAACATCTAATGGAGCAAATTTTCAAGACTCTATTCCAGTTAGTTTTGGTAACGATACTCAAGCAATAGAAGCAACAAAACAGGGAGTAGCTGTATGCGATCGCTCATATTGGGGACTAATAGAAATTTCAGACGATGACCGTCTACGGTTTCTCCACAACCAAAGTACCAATAATTTCAATATTCTCAAACCAGGTGAAGGTTGTGACACAGTTTTTGTCACTCCCACCGCTCGCACTATTGACTTAACAACAGCTTACGTTACAGAAAATAATGTTTTATTGCTAGTCTCTCCCATCCGTTGTCAACAGTTAGTAGAATGGTTTGACCGTTATCTCTTCCCTATGGATAAAGTAGAAGTAAAAGAGATCGGTAGTGAATACTCCATATTTAGTCTTATTGGAGTAGAAAGCAAAAACTCGATCGCCAAATTAGCAGGTACAACTCCTCCAGATGCACCCTACGCTAGTAATGAGTTAATGAGTTTGGGAAATGTAGAAGTTAGGGTCGCTGTTGGTAGTGGGTTGGCAACAGAGGGGTACACCTTGATAGTACCTGTGAATAATGCTGCCGAAGTTTGGCAAATGTTGGTAGAAACAGGAGCAGTACCCATGGGCGATCGCCTGTGGCAACAACTGAGAATACAACAAGGTCGTCCCGCACCAGACTATGAACTTACAGATGACTACAACCCTCTAGAAGCAGGTTTATGGAATACTATTTCTTTTGAAAAAGGTTGTTATATTGGTCAAGAAACTATTGCTCGTTTAAACACATATAAAGGTGTCAAACAAAGACTTTGGGGAGTACGTTTAAATGGCAAAGTAGAATTAGGAAATGTTGTGCAAGTAGGAGATGAAAAAGTTGGGAAATTAACAAGTTGTACGGAAACTAATGATGGTTATTTTGGTTTAGTTTATATCAGAACAAAAGCAGGGGGAGTAGGTTTAAAAGTGCAAGTAGGAAATGTGGAAGGAGAAGTAGTTGAAGTGCCTTTTTTAAGTCATCAATATTTTGATAGTTAGTTTTTTATTACTGGTAATTTTTGTCTGAATAAATGAAGCGCGGGGTCATTTCAGTTATCGGTTAGCCTCTTGCAGAGGAACTGCGTTAACAGTTAGCCTCCTACGGAGGAACTGCGTTAACAGTACCTCTGGCTGTTTGCGCAGCATTCCGTAGGAAACCCAGAGGCTTGAAATAATGAACTGTTATCTTTTCATCCCCTTAAAAGGGGAGGCGCATGCCCTCTTTTTCTGGTAAAAATAATCCCCGCTTAATCCCTTGTTTTTTGCTTGATGAAATTATTAAAAAATTACTTTAACTGACTTATTAATTGCTGTATCAACAGACCTTGTTCTTTAAGTTGATTTTCTAAAGTTATAATTCTTTTCTCTAGAATTTTTACTTGTTGTTGTTCTTTAAGCTGATTTTCTAAAGTTATAATTTTTTTCTCTAGAAATTTTACTTGTTGTTCTAAGTCTTGCTGTTTAGGTTCTATTCCTGTTTCTGTTTTCTTATTAGCACCATTATTAAATGCTGTAACAACTTGTTTCCAACTGCGACTACTAAGTTTAATACCATGAGCATCTTTGAGATGTTTATATGCAGCATTACAATTTTTGAAACGTGCCTTTAAAGATTTTTCTGTCCAATTATTTGCTTCTTTGAGTAGTTCCCGATCCAAAACATTAGAAGGTGGAAGTTGAGCTTGAGATTCAACTAAATTAGTAGTTGTGTAATCTATCTCACTTTGAGCATAATTGTAACCAACTTTCAGAGCAGTTTCAGCAATCATAAAAGAATTTTCGGTTAGTTCATCACCGAGTAATTGCATTTGGTTAATACCCTTTTTTATGTTTTTAAGCTGCTGAGTAGTTTCTTGAAGTGATTCTGTTAGTTTACCCATATTCTTTTTCTATTTATTTTCTAGTAGTTGACGACCAATGTTAGTTTGACTTTCGTCTTCCCAACTTATTGGATTGGGTTGTGCTGATTTCATAGGTATTAAATCTTTAATATCAGTATTTAAAAGTCTGTTAGCAGCTTTCATTATAGCTCTAAAACGATCCAATCCTGACATGACGTTTTTGTTTTTCTCAATATTTTCATAAACAGATTCAAAATCAGTTATTAATTGATTTGTTGCCTGCAATTGAATTGTTAAGTTGTCTACTTGGTTAGTTAGTTCATCTCCCTCTTGTTGTAATCTAGTATTTGTCTCAACACTATGAGATAGTGCTTGTCTTAATTTCTGCTTTTCTAACTTATATTTCTCAATTACCTTTAAAGACTTATTTAAGTTATCTTTGAGTTTTAAAAATTTTTCTCTCTCTTCTTTTCTACCTCTAACTAACTGCGACCTACTCAATGATAAACTTTTATAATTTTGGCGTAATTCTTGATACTGTGCTTCTAGCTCATCCCGTTTGATCTTTTGGATATGTAGAGGAAATTGATTAACACTTTTATAATTTTTATAGCCAGAAGTAGCAGTATTTTGTTTAGGTGATTCACATTTTTTTCCCATCGTGCAATCCTGGATTATTTGAGATTTTTTTGTACACTAATATAGTTTAAATCATTCTATTTCTGATTGACAATAGAGATTATACATAATATGAGAAATTTTGCTGGTTATCTAAAACAAAGTTAATCCAGTAAAATTACTGACAGTAGCTAAAGCTAAGGTTGTGTAGCGTGCTTAAAGGCGAGAATAATCATAAAAAATGATACAATGATATTGAACAGAAGAAATACTAGAGACTCGTAGTCTGTTTCCTTTGACAAAACGAAAAACTAAATTACCGAATAATTAATAATTACCTCTTCTCCAATAGAGGGATTAGCTAAAAGGAATTTTTTTCTTTTTTCTCTATGAATGCAGAGGCTTTACACCTTAATTATTTGGTAATAATTGCAAGAATTTGACCAGCATATTTCCCAAAAACTTCTAGATATTGCCAATAAAAAAAGAAGTAATTTATTTACAGAAAAATTGTGGTCTAAAGCCTCCCCTTAAAAAGGCAAAAAAAAAGAGAATATTCGCCAAGGTCAAGCCTCCTTATTGCAGAGGTACTGATAACTGAAATAACCTGAAGGGTCAGTTTGATCCAGATTTAATTGAGATTATTCTCAAAGTTTATTTTTGACAAAAATCGGTTGTTATCGATCCATTTTATCCTAGTGGAACTGTTTTATTAAAAGCTGGGTATTTCTCTCTAGAAGCTTTAGGAAAAATTTGATTTAATATACAAAATAGAAAAAAAATATTCTCTCCTGACTTCTGACACCTACAAAAAGCCTAACAACTAATCCCCAAATTTTTCCCAATTGTTATAAAATAAGTTAAACATTATCAAAAATTTATGACGACAACAACTCCTACCATTAACCCTTTTTTAACCAAGAATTTCGCCCCCGTTAGAGAAGAAACAACCGCCGACAACCTCAAAGTTATTGGGGAACTACCTCCCGATCTCTCAGGAATGTTTGTGCGCAATGGCCCCAACCCGCAATTTGACCCCATTGGAGAATATCACTGGTTTGACGGCGACGGAATGCTCCATGGAGTCAGAATAAAAGACGGCAAAGCATCCTATCGTAACCGTTATGTACGCACGAACAAATTCTGGGTAGAAAACCAGGAAAATAAACCACTATTGCCAGGATTATTAGAGCCACCCCAACCAGATAATCCCTACATTACAGATGCTAGTAGAGCTAACACTGCTCTGGTATATCATGCCAATCATTTTTATGCGCTCTGGGAAGCTGGTGCGCCGTACCATATTAAACTGCCTGAGTTGGAAACTATTGGCAAACAGACTTTTAACAACAAGCTTGAATCTCCTTTTACTGCCCATCCTAAAGTTGATGCGGTGACAGGAGAAATGATGTTTTTTGGTTATTCAGTAGCTCAACCTCCGTTTTTACAATATAGCGTTGTTTCGGCAAATGGAGAATTGCTACGCACCATACCTATAGATTTGCCTGTGGGAGTAATGATGCACGACTTTGCTATTACGGAAAACTATAGTATATTTTTCGATTTACCGATAACTTTCCGTCCAGAAAGAATAGAAAAAGGTCAATTTCCACTAATGTTTGAGTCAGAAACACCCAGTCGCTTCGGTATAATTCCACGTCATGGCGATAGTGGAGAGGTGCGCTGGTTTGAAACTCCAGCTTGTTTTGTTTGGCATACTCTCAATGCTTATGAGGAAAGAGATGAGGTTGTATTGCTTGGTTGTCGGGTCAACTCTACTAATGTATTTGTGACTAATGAGAGCGATCGCCTCCCTGATGGAGATATTCCTTATCTATATCGTTGGCGGTTTAACCTTAAAACTGGAGCGGTAAAAGAGGAAAAGTTGGATGATGTACCTTCTGAGTTCCCCCGTGTCAATGAAGAATTATTAGGACGAAAGACGCGGTTTGGTTATTCGGTAAGGATGGCACCAGGAAGTTTTCCTTTGTTTGATGCTCTGATTAAATATGATTTGGATACAGGGAAGTCAGAAACCCATGAGTTTGGTAAGGGACGTTATGGTGGTGAGGCAGTGTTTGCTCCTCGACTCAATGCTAGCAGCGAAGATGATGGTTGGTTGGTGACTTATGTTCATGATGAAAATACTCAGACGTCTGAGTTGGTAGTAGTGAATGCTCAGGATGTGAGTGGGGAAACTGTAGCGCGAGTGATTATTCCGCAGCGAGTACCTTATGGTTTTCATGCTGTCTGGGTGACAGAAGTGGAGTTGAGTTAAGTTTTTAGTAGGTCAGGACTTACGCAAAACACCATATCTGTTAGGGGCGAATGCAATTCGCCCTCTACAGATAGAGTATTATCTACGAGTTTGCGTAAGTCCTGTACATGACTTCCGTGAAACGGTATAACAATCAAGTTTAGTAAGGAGCGCCATCAGGGAACAACAGACCTATCCGTTGTTCTCGCACCTTAGCTTCCTCAACACAAATTTCCTTGAGAGAATCAACAACTTCTTTTTCTAACCCTAGTTTTTCTGCTATTTGGTAAATTTTAGCCATTTCATCTGGGTGTAATTCTCCATCAGCACTACAAGTCTTAAGAGCAAGATAAATAACTGTACGACGACCAGAATTATTCACAGCAGATGCTTGACTTAAAACATCAATTACATCTTCATCCGCTTGGTAAGTTTTAGCTAATTCATATCCATCACTGCCGAGTGCAGCAGCACGACCAACAATCCAATTTCTTTCTTCTGGCGCTAGTACCCCATCTGCTTTGGCACAAATAAGAACTGATTTGATAATTGTGTCATGATCTTGGGTTGGTGGGACACTCTTGAAGCCATAGGTTTCACCATGCAACCACAACTTAGCATCCTGTTCCATGTCAGACATAATTTAATGCTCCATTTTTAATTTTTGACTCCCACCAGCATCATACAATATGATGGAAAATTTTAATTTTTGAGAGTGTAAAAAATTATTACAGCAGTAATGTTTTCCTGTCCTGCTAAGATATTGGAGGCTATAGTTTTCTAATAACATCTCCGCTTACTTTGGAGTGTTATAAGAAACCGGGTCTATTATCCTAATTATTATTCGCTCTTACGAAATTTCGTTGATAAATCCAGTTTTTTATGTAAATCTTATATTTAACCAAGAGGATAGTAATAGTTGCAAGAATTTGACCAACCTATTTCCCAAAAACTTCTAGATATTACTAATAAAAAAAGAAGTAATTTATTTGCCTGGAGGGGTCAGTTTTCTCCAGAATTAATTGAGACTATTCTTAAAGTTTATTGTTTGCCAAATTCGATTTTTCTCGATCCTTTTGCTGGTAGTGGAACTGTTTTATTAGAAGCTGGATATTTTTCTCTAGAAGCTTATGGATGTGATATTAATCCTGTCGCTTGGATGTTTGGAAAAATTTATGAGTTGATTAATCAACCTCAGAAAAAAGAAATTTTAAGTCAGGTAAGAGAATATTTAGACAAAGAGTTTCCCATCAGAATATTACTCGACGATGAAAAAGAAGTTGAATATTTAGCAGAAAAAGTCTCAAAAGTTAGGGATAAACTGGATAAAAATGCCAAATTAATATTTGATGTCTTGATAATACTAATTGAATGTAGCAGAAAAAATAGGAGACAGGAGATAGTAGATAGGAGATATACTCATTTCAGTTTAGATTGAGATGAGTGTTTCTTGCCTTGAAAGGGTTTCATCCTTATTTGAAATGACTATAGTAGATAGGAGATAGGAGACAATTCATAGTGGTCATAATTGAGTAATTAATTGAGTATTTATGCTTAATATTTTCCTGAGAATCTGACTCCACAGAAAGGTCAATGAATCGGAGCTATATAGTATAAATACCTACCAAGTCACAGATTTTTATACTACTTTTAATGTGACAATTTGACGTGCGGAATCTGGGTTTAAACTATCAGAAAGTTTTCTTCCAATTGAACCTTAATTCTATACACAAACGATGCTACCGGACATGATATAATTTGGGGTTAGGTCGAACAAACTTAGAGACAGTTAAGCAGAAGTTATATTAGATAAAGATTTTTATATTTATTAAGTATTGTTATTTGTAAAATTTATAGTTAAGCTATAAAGCAACAATCTTTAATTATTAATCTAATATATCAGATTACCAAATCATTAGGTTAGGCATTCTCTATGAAAATCAATCAACCGTCATCTGTTCCCTGGTATCGCTGCCTAAATAGTAGTGGAGTTATTCGACTTTTAGAAATCGTACAAGATTTCATTATCATTTGCTTGTGCATTGGACTGTTTAGCTTTATGGTCCTTGAATTATGGGAGATGGTATTATCGCTAATTCCTCCTTTAGATTTTCAATCTGTCACGTCAGATATTTTGTTTCTGTTAATTCTGGTTGAATTATTTCGTCTGTTAATTATCTATTTGCAAGAGCGCCGAGTTTCCATCGGAGTTGCTGTTGAAGTATCAATTGTTTCTGTTCTCAGAGAAATTATTGTGCGTGGCGTTTTAGAAACGCCATGGTTTCAGATTTTAGTTGCTTGTGTTTTACTATTGGTTTTAGGAGGGTTGCTCGTCATCAGAGTTTGGTTGCCTCCTACTTTTGATGGGATCGATCCAGAACAATTTGTATCAAAGCGTCATACAGCAAGAGTCACTACCTCATCTGAATCCCAAATGGGTTCTATAAAAGAACAGTATTTAGCCTCTGACCAATCGGTAGTGCGTCATTGAAGGGCTTTTTTCCATGAAGGAGGCGATCGCCTCCTTGATACTCATAAGTCTGTCTTGAGTACGTCCTTATTTCGAGGAGACCCCAGAATTACGCACTCGCTTTTTTTCGTTTCATCCCATCTTTTTCATCCCTCACGAGAAGGTGCGGGTGGTGACTAGGGTGGGTTAGTCGAACCATTATATAGTGTCTTTGCGTAAGTCTATTCCTTTTGCCCTACTGTACTTCTTGCTCCCTATTACCCCAGAATAATGTACCGAACACCAACCATCAAATTCGATCGCGGCACCTTGCTCCTCCATCCCCCACCCCAGGGAAAAGCTTGGATAGACTACGCCACCTGGGATGACCGGGTGGAAAAATTCCGGGTTCGGGCAATAGACTATCGCCCTTTAGTTGAATCATTAAAGGCAGCAAAAATTGATTTTGTTGACAAAGCTAAAGAATTTGCACCTCTCGAACTTATCCCTAGTTTCGAGATGCCACCCTATCCTCATCAAGAGGCAGCATTGAAAGCTTGGAAACAAGGTGGTAGAAATGGAGTTGTCATTCTCCCTACTGCTTCTGGCAAAACATATTTGGCGCAACTGGCAATGCAGGCAACTCCCCGAAGTACCCTGGTGGTTGTACCAACTCTGGACTTGATGCACCAATGGTATGCACATTTAAACGCAGCTTTTCCCGATGTAGAGGTGGGGTTGCTCGGAGGTGGGTCTAGGGATAAAACGCCAATTTTAGTTGCGACTTACGATAGTGCGACTATTCACGCGGAGGCGATCGGCAATAAATATGCTCTATTAGTTTTCGATGAATGTCACCACTTACCTACTGATTTTTATCGAGTAATTGCCGAATACGCGATCGCTCCTTATCGCCTGGGTCTGACGGCAACTCCTAATCGTTCCGATGGTCGTCATTCTGACCTAGATTATTTAATCGGACA
>NZ_JAAHGT010000979.1 GCF_010672385.1 Okeania sp. SIO2F4 | reverse complement strand
AGGTTTCCGTTCCCTCCGGGACGCTACGCGTTTTGCTCCGCAACATGTAAAGTGAAGCTTTGCGAAGCGCAAACGCTTGCCTCCAATCGACCAAGAGAAAAGTGCTAGTATATTTCCTTATATTCAATTCCCGTACGGTTTTAACCAGATGTAATTATCCATTATCAATTATCCATTATCCATTAATGAATTCTTCCTTATAATGAACCAAATAATCACAAAGATTTCTCACCTTTCACAAAAAATTCCCGGACAAATTTACCTATTATTAGCAATCATTATATTCGGCGCTTCCAACTCCATTACAAAACAATTAACAGAAATTGGTGCAGCAAAATTTCCTGGGGAAAATCCCATTTCTTTTTGTAATGTATTATTTGTCGGAAATATCTGCGCATTATTAATTTTAATTATTATCTACAAAAAACAGCTAAATCTCCATGAATTAAAACAATTTTCTAACCAAGATTGGGCGACCATGTTAACTGTTGCATTTCTCGCTGGAGCTTTCTCTCCTGCAGTTTCATTTGAAGCACTTTCTCGCACAATGGTTAACAATGTTATCTTAATCGGACGTATTGAACCTCCCTTAACTTTAGCATTAGCTATTTGGTTATTAGGAGAAAAAGTTAATAAGTGGAAAATTACTGGAGCAATTATTTCCTTTGCCGGAGTTATTTTGATTATAGTTTTACAAAATTTGGGAGACAATTCAGTTACAGCTTCTTCTACTAAAATGATAGCTATCAATTCCGGAGAAATTTTAGCAGCAATAGCAGCGATCGCTACGGCAATTTCTAATACTATTAGCAAAGCACGTCTGCACCGAATTCCAGTAGGATTTTTTAATATTGTGCGCAATGGGTTTGGAGGTTTTATCTTCTTTTTTGCAGCAATATATTTTTATGGTAGTAGTCACTTTATGCAGCTATTATCGCCTTTTTTATGGCAATGGATGTTAGTTTATAGTGCAGTTATTGTAGTAGTTGGTCAAATTCTTTGGTTAAAAGGATTAAGTAAAACCAGCAGTTCTGATGCTTCTATTGCTAGTGCATTTAATCCTGTTGCTGGAATTATAGCAGCTTATTTAATTCTCGGAGAAAAACCGACTATTGCTCACTATATTGGGGGAGGTATTATTTTAGTTGGAATTATATTAAGTCAACTTGGGAATAACCATAAAATTGCTAGTAATCAAGTTCCCGAAAAAATTCATCCTCAACAAAGAGAAACAGGTTTAGGATTCAAAGGTTTTTAACTGCTTGTATTTGGCAAATTTTCCAGTGATTAAGCATTAGGGAAAATTCTATATTTTCCACCCCATTTTTCCGGGCAACTTCTTAATTAGGAATTTCGATTATCAATGTACTTCCTTTACCTATCTCAGAATCACAGAGTAATTTTCTATAATTTTTATCTTCGATAATTTGCCGACAAATATATCAACCATTAACCGTACCTTTTCCAACTAAATAACTTGTGCATAACTAATCAAATCCTCCTGATAAATTTTCGAGAAACATTCCAATTCCATCGCTTCAGTCCTAATTTTCATTGTAAGCATTCAGCCGTCAGCCATCAGCTAGCCTCTTGCCTCCTCCGGAGGAGCTGCGCTTTTCATGTCGCGCAGCGAAACAGAGGAGCTTCGCTAACAGCTATTGCTTTTAATTTAGGATAAAAGCTTTATTAATTGTCTTACTACAAAAGTTGGTTCCCTTGTTCTTAAAGTCAGTTGTTAATTTAAACACTGTCTTTAAATAGAAAGTCTTGTTGCTGATAGCTGACTGCGAGCTAGCTGAATGCTTACTTTTCATTAAATTGTTTTTAGGGAAACTCTATATTTTCCACCCCATTTTTCCGGGCAACTTCTTAATTAGGAATTTCGATTATCAATGTACTTCCTTTACCTATCTCAGAATCACAGAGTAATTTTCTATAATTTTTATCTTCGATAATTTGCCGACAAATATATCAACCATTAACCGTACCTTTTCCAACTAAATAACTTGTGCATAACTAATCAAATACTCCTGATAAATTTTCGAGAAACATTCCAATTCCATCGCTTCAGTCGTAATTTTCATTAAATTGTTTTTTTTGAGCATCTTCAAAAAAAAGTCATTGATAGTTATCGGGAATAGGGAATAGGAAATAGAGAAGATGCGGAGTAGAATAGAGAACAAGCAAAAAATATTTACCCTGTCAGTTGTACCACATTAATCTAGGATATCCTGGATCTATCTAATTATTATTGACAATACTTTCAAGCATTACTTTTGGTGGAAAAATTACCAATAAAATCCTAAACATTCAGCAAAATTAAGGTATAAAGCCTCTCCATTCATGGAGAAAAAGCGGTCGTTTCGCTTCGCGACATGAATTGCTCGCAGTCCGTCAGGATGGGATGGCGAGGTCTCCGTTCCCTCCGGGACGCTACGCGAACGCTTGCCTCCAATCGACCAAGACAGCGGTCGGAAAGCGGAGCATGACAAACGGATGGGATGGGGAAGTTTCTTCGCTTGCCTCCAATCGACCAAGAGAAGAAAAAAATTCCTTGAGCGCCAATCCTCAATGTTTTAAGAAGAGGTAATAATTAATTATTAATTATTAATTATTAATTATTAATTGTTGAACTACTTCTTTCGAGCTTCCGCCAAAATAAATTCTGCTACTCTTAAATCCACAGGAGTTGTCACCTTTAAATTAGTCTCCTCTCCCTCAACAATTTTCACAGGTAAACCACATTTTTCAAACAAAGCAGCATCATCAGTAACTTCCCAACCTAATTGACGCCCCTTTTCATGACACTCTTTCAACAAATTCACCTCAAACCCCTGGGGTGTTTGAGCAGCCCACAAATTACGACGGTCTGGTGTATCCTGAATTAGACCAGATGGATCGACAACCTTAATAGTATCCTTAACTGGCACAGCAGCAATTAAACCAGGACACTTAAGAATCTCCTCCGCACATCTGTCCAACAGTTCAGGAGTAGCCAAACACCTTGCCCCATCGTGAATTAATACTCGTTCACCTGCCGATGGTAAAGCCTGTAAACCATTATAGACCGACTCCTGACGAGTCGCTCCACCCTCAATTAGCTCTATATCCTTGTCAGTAGACAAATCAGAAATATTTTTTTGAAAATCTGGAAAATCAACAGATTGTCCAATAATACCAATCCAAACAATATATTTAGAATTTACAGCAGCCTCAAGAGTCCAACTCAATAAAGACTTACCCAACAGAGTCAACAAAAGCTTATTTCGGGAACTTCCCATACGTCGCCCCATACCAGCAGCAGGAATTAATAAATACATTTTGTTTTAAAGCTTTCCTATAAATAATGAAATCTAGCTATATAGTTCATAAAAATATAGTCACATAAGACATATCCTTATTTTGCACCTTGACGCTCGTGTTAGCGCAGCTCCTCCGCAGGAGGCACTACAACACCACGCCAGTTGCGTGACTGTCGGGGGACTCGCCCAACCCACTGGCTCCTCTATCCCATAGCTAAAAGCAAAAGGAAGCTGC
>NZ_JAAHGT010000978.1 GCF_010672385.1 Okeania sp. SIO2F4 | reverse complement strand
CAAGAAAGCTGTTGTTTCATACGCAGGATTTGAACCTGCTACGATTCGCGTTAAAGGCAAATGCTCTACCAAATGAGCTAGTATGTAAGCTTTCATTGTTAGGGCGCGGAGTGAATTTTTCAATGCTTTATTTAATGTCTTTCAACTTGAGCATTAAAACTAAAAAGAGTATCTTAAGAGATAGGAATTAAAATCATTTCGCGCAAGTCAAGAAAGCTGTTTTCTCATACGCAGGAATTGAACCTGCATTAGTTCGATTGACGTTCGATTGCCTTTACCATTTGGCTAGTATGTAAGCTTTCATTATTAGGGCGCGAAATGAAAAATTTTATGTCGTTTCGAGTTGATATTTTTTTTAATTAGAAATTAAAATCACTCCGCGCAAGTCAAGAAAGCTGTTGTTTCATACGCAGGAATTGAACCTGCTACCACTTGCGTGACAGGCAAATGCTCTAACCAAATGAGCTAGTATGTAAGCTTTAATTATTAGGGCGCGAAGTGAAATTTTCTATGCTTTATTTCATCTATTCAAGCTGTTTCAACTTGAGTATCAAAAGTAGAAATTGCATATTAAGTAATAGGATTTTACTCAGTTGAAAACTTCTCTAAAAGCATAATTTAATATTTAATTTTCTAGGTTCAGTAATTAGAGACTTTGATTCTTTATTTACCTTAAATGATATTGAGACTTAAAATTCTTTGACATAAACAATAGTAGTATGAACTTTATGGAAACCTACAGACTCATAAAGTCGATTTGCTCCCGACGGGTTCTCAGCATCAACACCAAGTAACGCCTTATCCATACCAACATCTCGTAACCGTTGCATTCCAGAAAGTAACATCGCTTTTCCTAACCCACACTTCCGAAAACCACGACGAGTACCAAGAATACCTATCTTACCTTCTTTCATTCCTTTGTGCTGGTTTTTTTCTGAATTAATAAAGCAGGAACAAAAAGCAGCAAATGTACTATCACTAGCACTAATTGCAACTAAATCCAAATCTTGTCTATAGTGTGGGTGACTTATTTCATGTTCCAACTGCTCAACTGTCAAATCATGATGATTCCAATGATCTATAAACGTTTGGTTAAACATTTCCACCCATGCTTCTAGGAAATGTCGCTGGCAAATTTTACCAGAAAACGACTGGGATAGAGGAGACTCCAATGTAAAACCTCTGGGCAACTCTGGTTTGGGAAAAGGTTCGGTGAGCGATCGCTCCATCCGCAAAAAGTAACGGTTTGGGGTAAAACCACAACTTTCTAATAATGCCATGCGTTCGGTTTGAGTTTCGCGACTATCTGAGCGCAACTTTACAGATACACTTTTATCAATAATTCGCTGTTCACTCCATTTAATGATTTCTTGTTCTATACCTTCGCCTCTAAAAGTAGGATGAACTTTGAAAGATAGATGAGCATCAACTGATGATTCTTGGATTGATAATTGCCCAAAACCAACAAGCTTACCATCTCCATCTTCCCAAAGACTAATTTCGTGCTTTATGTCTGGAACTGGAGTATTAAATGCTCGTCGCAGAGCGGAAATAGATACCCAGTTATCTAGGCGATCGACTATTTCGCAGGCTTGGAAAAGTTCGGCGATCGCCTCTAGATCCCTTTCACCTTGATAAGAACGGATCGCTAATGTTTTCATAAATACTTAGAATTCTTTACTATAAACAATATTAGTGTGAACTTTACGGAAACCCACAGACTCATAAAGTCGATTTGCTCCCGACGGGTTCTCAGCATCAACACCAAGTAACGCCTTATCCATACCAACATCTCGTAACCGTTGCATTCCAGAAAGTAACATGGCTTTTCCTAACCCACGCTTACGAAAACCACGGCGAGTACCTAGAGTATCTACCCAACCTTCTTTCCTTCCCTTGTACTCATTCTCTTCTGGGAAAGTACAACAGTAGCAAAAAGCTGCAAATTTACCATTATGATCAATTGCAACCGAGGTCAAATCTGGTCTATAGTTAGGGTTACTTACTATATATTCTACCTGTTCAACCGTCACTTCATGGTAATTCCAATGGTCTATAAATGTTTGATTATACGCTTCCACCCATGCTTCTAAGAATTGTTGTTGTCCCACTTTACCAGAAAACTGTGGAGAGCAGTGAGAATGCAATGTAAAACCTACAGGTAACTCAGGTTTAGGTATTGGTTCGGTGAGCGATCGCTCCATTTCAAAAAAGTAACGTTTTGGGGTGAAACCACAACTTTCTAATAATGCGATACGTTCAATTTTGTCAGAACGAGTAGCAGAGCGCAACTTCAAAACAGATAGACTGCTATTAGTAGCGACTTCCCGCATTCGTTTTTCACCCCAGCTAATAATTTTTTGTTCTATACCTTCACCTCTTAAAGTTGGATGAACTCTGAAAGACAGATAACCATCAATTGATTCTTTAATTGATAGCTTCCCAAAACCAATGAGCTTACCATTTCCATCTTCCCAAATACGAATGTCGCGCTCTTTGTCTAAGTCTGGAGCGTTAAACTCTTGTCGCAGATCGGAAATAGATACCCATTCATTTAAGCGATCGACTATTTCGCAAGCTTGAAAAAGTTCGGCGATTGCCTCTAAATCATTTTCTCCCTGACAGGAGCGAGTTAGTAACGTTTTCATAAAAAATTACTGATAACTGACAACTGATAACTGAAATAACAGGGCGTCTGACGAGACTTGCACTCGCTTTCTTCGGCGTCACAAACCGACGTTTCGACTACTTCAACCTCAGACACCAAATGGAGACTAGGGGGTTTGAACCCCTGTCACGACTGTGCAAGAGTCGTATGCTCCCATTACACCAAGTCCCCAAAAGCAAAAAGTCAACAATTATGAATAAAATCTTAGACAATTTTTAAGACAAAAAAATGTATTAACTTTCAGTCAAATACTTCGCACAAGTTGAAAAAGTAATGAATACAGTACAGCCGTTATTATCAATTTTTAACCTGACAGTGAACCCGCTAATCTTTATCTCAGAGAGACTTAGAAAGCCTCGCTATTTCGGTCGCCCGAATGTCGCTACCTTAGGACCCTATAGTTAGGAAATGTATGTATACTTTATCAGTTGTGGTGCGAAATTATTTCAGTTATCAATTATCTAGTTAAGATTTAATTTTGTATTTTTTTATTCTTATTCAAGTAGTTAAAAATCACTTCGTACAAGTCAAAAAAGCTGTTGATTCATAGGCAGGAATCGAACCTGCTACACTTTGTTCTTGAGACAAATGCTCTACCAAATGAGCTAGTATGTAAGCTTTTTTTGTTAGGGCACGAAGTGAATTTTAACCACTATTATTATGCTCCGGACAAGTCAATAAAGCGTTTGACACTAACGCTCTATCCATTGAGCTACATCCCCATAAAATATTCAAGAGGGGTTTTTGGTGTTTACCTGATACCTCAATCTATCCATAGCATAAGCGCCAATACAAATTATCCCTTTATAGTCTGAGGGGTTAATATCATTAACTTCTGTAGAAACAGTAACTTGTTGTTCGACAACATTATTTTCT
>NZ_JAAHGT010000977.1 GCF_010672385.1 Okeania sp. SIO2F4 | reverse complement strand
AGACATCCTTAAAACTTTAAGGTTTAGCGATCGCCTAATTTATGAAAAATACAGCTCATACAGTTACTGTTATATTACATTGCAAATATCTATGTAACATGTAAAGATGCCAGCGCTCATTGCTATAAATTGCGCGATCGCTCAAATAAAAGGTTATCTTTTTTGGTTGATTATCTAAAGTTTTTGCGGTGTTATTTTCCCAATATTCTCCCCGCGCTCTATAGATAACTTGTATGATTTCCATTAAATTTCTTTCTATTTGAAATTTAGGAATTTCTACTAAGATAATTTTGGCTTTAGGAAAGGATAAACCTCGACTTGCTGAAGATGTCATAAATACAACTTTGACGTCTTGTTTACATTCTTCTATTTTGCTCTTTTTTTCACCGGATAAATTAGCGTGTATTTCCAGATAGTCTTTATATTGTTCAAATTTTCGAGAATTACGAATTTTGTCTATTAATTCTTGTAATTTTCGTTTATCTTGAATATAAACTAAGATTTGACTAGATTCTGGATTATCTAAATAGGAATTTATATCGGATAAAATATTTGCTTGAACTGTTTTGATTAACTCTTTATGATCATCTTTAAATTTAGCTTAATTAAATTTATAAAATTCGAGGAAAACTTTATAAGTTATATCTAAACTACTAGCAGGATAAGAATTAGCATTAATAGCAATTGCTGGTTGTTTATTAAATTCAAAAGTCTCTACTTGCAAGGGGGAATTGCCATTCGCCCCTACAGACCTAAAATAGATTTTATCTGGCTCTGTAGAAGTCCGAGATAAATGTTGTTGAATAAGCTCTTTTTCGACAATAGAAGCATCAGCAACAATTACTTTTGTATTAAATCCAAATTCAGGATTAGTCAAATTGTAATCTTTCAAAAAATCCTTAATTCCATGCAAAAAATTTACTCCACTATCATCTCCAGTTACTTCATCTATCATTACAAATATGTGCTTTATTCTCTGAGAAATTTCTCGCATTTTTTCAGGCATCACACCTGTATTTCGATTATAAGCATCTTTAAATATTTCCCGGAGATGGTTCAGAGTATCTCCACCATTTGATGTTTTTCTTAAAGATTGAATCGAGACTGTAGCGACAATATTATTAGAGATATTTTGATTGATAGTTGTATGTATTCCCTGACAGATACTATAGAGAACTCCTGCACTTTTTTCCCCAATATCTTTAATACTATCCTCGGTTTCTCTGTAAAATGGCGACTTTCTATGGGCAGTTTTTTGTAGGGGCTTGGTAACCAAGCCCCTACAAAATGGGATAAAATTGACAGTATTTTTAATGAAATTATCTTGACGGAGATTGGAACGATAATTAACTGTAATTTTACCATTATTTTCTTTAATAAGAATAGAGTTGGTTGTCAGACAAAATATATTGTTGCTGCATAAAGATTCGTCAGTTTTAGACTTAAACTTATTGATTAAATCGACATTAACTTGGGTACGAGGACTAACATAAAATAATAGAAATCCGTCATCTATATGAGATTTGAGAAAATTAGCGATCGCTGTAGTTTTTCCTATTCCTGGATTACCTGTTAAAAATATATAAGTTTGATCACCTTCCAGCACTTTTTTAATTAATTCACGATGAGCATTTCTTAAAGTTGACTTGGGAGTAACATCCATTTCTTTTGCTAAATCATCTGAAATAATTCCGACTGAATTAAAGAAACCATCAATTTTTTCTTGATGAATTACTTGAGTAATTTTATCCTCCTTTCCATAAATATTTTCGACAGATAATTCTTTGGCAAAGTTTCTCCCATTTTGAAAACTTTTTTTGGCATTATTTTTAATTTTTTCCAAAACTTCCTGGCGAGCAATTTTTATCTCTTGCTCCTTCGGTTCATTTTGATAAATATCTACACAAGTCTCAAGAATATTGATATTTTTTAGTTGTAAACATAGAGAATTAACGTTGCGTTGGCGGAGCCTAGCGGCAGCTACATCGCTATATCCCACTGCATTAAAAAGTAATGACTTAGACTCATCTAATATATCGGTTTCTTTCTTGAGAAAATTATAGAAACTATAAGCATAAGCACCAGCTTGAATTAACTTAGCAGTTTCCTTATCCTTACGTTTAAAAGCTGTAAAATATTGTTTTAAATCTGGGGAAAACTCTAAACCAAAATCCTGAGTATCTCCCGTATCTATTCGCAGTTTAGAAAAAACACTTTTAGAACGTATATGTTTAATATCCTTCATCAACATTCGGCGCAATACTTCTATATCATCCAGTGCTAATAAATCTTCCATTGACTTGATAGAAAATATCGACAAATCTACACAAATAATTCTAATTTCTCTGCGATAACGTAACAAAATTAAAGTATCTGCTTGTAAAAATTCTCCTTTTTTGTGGTACTTGATAACGTAATTGTTTAATTGACTATCTAAAACATCAGCAGATAAAAATTGAGATAATAATTTGCTATTTGCTAGTTGTCTATCCTTGGGGTTACAACCAAAAGCATTATCTCCATGAAAACTGCATTGATAGTATAAAATTTCCGGTTTTCTCAAGTTGAGATTCCAACCAGTTGACTTGATATATTCACGAAAAAAATTTAATCCAGCAATAAATCCTTTCTGAATAAAATATTGACTCCATCTTTCCAGATTTTTAATACTCCCTTCGCTAGATATTTTCTCTGCATCTGCGATTTTTCTAACCAGAGTTATTAATCTGAGTTTCTCTAAATCTTGAGAATATAGATCGGCAAAATAATTTTGATATTTCTGGTGTTGAATATCAGCAAGTACGCCAATATTAAATCCTACTTCAAATAAACATCCTAAATTTTCAGCAAGTGACATAATTTGCTCCTTTTGATTGATAGTAGTTTTAGCTTCCTCAAGTTTTTCAATTAACATTATCTCAGCTAAGGGCAAATTTTTGCCTACTCATAAATATAGATATCCTCAAAATTTTTCACTTTCTGACTTTGAGCGAAAATTTTCAGCTTTGAGCGAAAATGTCAGAGTCTAGTGGAGACAGATATATCTGGCAAAGACAAATTTTTGCCTATTCATAAATATAGATATCCTCAAAATTTTTCACTTTCTGACTTTGAGCGAAAATTTTCAGCTTTGAGCGAAAATGTCAGAGTCTAATTTGGAGAGATATATCTGGCAAAGCCAAATTTTTGCCTATTCTTAAATATAGATATCCTCAAAATTTTCCACTTTCGGAATTTGAGCGAAAATTCTGTAGTTTTCCCGAAAATGTCAGAGTCTAGTAGAGAGATATATATCTGGCAAAGACAAATTTTTGCCTATTCATAAATATAGATAGTCTCAAAATTTTTCACTTTCGGAATTTGAGCGAAAATTCTGTAGTTTTCCCGAAAATGTCAGAGTCTAATTTGCAGAGATATATCTGGCAAAGCCAAATTTTTGCCTATTCTTAAATATAGATATCCTCAAAATTTTTCACTTTCTGACTTTGAGCGAAAATTTTCAGCTTTGAGCGAAAATGTCAGAGTCTAGTTGGGAGAGATATCTC
>NZ_JAAHGT010000976.1 GCF_010672385.1 Okeania sp. SIO2F4 | reverse complement strand
TCTTATGTGATGCCTTCTCAGGAAGGGTTTGGTATTGTTTATTTAGAAGCAATGGCTTGTGGAGTGCCAGTTTTGTCGGGAGATGCGGATGGTTCAGCGGAACCTTTACAAGATGGAAGGTTAGGATGGCGGGTGCCTCACCGAGACCCAGAAGCAGTAGCTAATGCTTGTATAGAAATACTGAAGGGAGAGGATCAAAGGTGTGATGGTCAGTGGTTACGAGAGGAAAGTTTAAAGGTTTTTGGTAGGAGAGCTTTTACCGAAAGAGTAAGACAACTTTAAAATTTGTGATTAGGATAGTTTATTAATGAATAATGAATAATGAATAATGAATAATTATCTCTGGTTAAAACTGAGATAATTGAGGCAAGTGCGGAAGTCTCCTAGCACTTTTCTTCTGCCAAGAAAATGCTCTAAACCTCTAGGGATTAATTATCAATTATCTATTGGTAAGTATTCAGCTTTTCCTGGGTCATACTATTCATTTAGCTTTTGAAAGCAATAGCTAATCTTAATTAGCTAATCACCTTTTTATTAATAAGTTTTAATTCTTCTTGGAGACTAATTCTTCCGTTGGACTGATAATTATTTAATAATTCATAGCTGGTAAGCATTCAGCTATTAGCTGTTAGCTCTCAGCAATAATATTTCATCCTTAATGAATATAAAGCCAACTCTTAACTTTGGTAGTAGGATTAAATTCTGGCTTAATAATATCCCTTAAGCAAAAGGTTTAAATAAAGCTTTTATTCTATACCCAAAGCAATCGCTAAATATTTAATAAAGTTTATTAAAGGAGATAATTAAGTGAATCAAGGGAACTCAAAAATATTTCAATTAACTATGTCTAGTATTGGTAATTGGCTAATTATTTTAGCTGTTGTTTGGTTACTGGGTTCTATAGGGTTAGGATGGTTAGTTAATTCGATTTTAATATTATTTGGTTTTATTTTAATTGCACCTATAATTGCATTTATTGGTTTACGTTGGTGGTTAAATCGCAATTTAATTATGGATAAATGTCCTGTTTGTAGTTATGAATTTACTGCTTTAAATCAGACTCAATGTCAATGTCCTAGTTGTGGAGAACCACTTAAGGTTGAAGCTGGTCATTTTAGTAGGTTAACTCCTCCTGGTACTATTGATGTTTCTGCGGTGGAGGTTAATGCACGGCAAATTGAAGATTAAAGGTCTGAAAAATGAAATATATTCATATTAGTTTGCTCGACACCTAGATAAAATTTTTTACCTACTCGGATTTTGTGTTATGTCTACAATATTAGTAGTTAAGTCTGGCAAAATATGTAATTAATTTTGTGTACTTGTTTAGGAAAAAGTGAAAGTAAAAAAATCAAATTTGCTAATATGATTATGTATGAAAAATCTAAAAATACTTTATAAATTGGATTTAGTGTTTTCTCTAATAAATAAGTCTGTAATCAAGGGTAGATGATCTGAACCTAATTCTAAACTTAGATTAGCTTTTGTCTCAACATTTATAACTTTAATTTCTGAACTGATTAAACAGTGATCTATGGGAATTGGAAAAAAACTAGATAAAATACGATGTAAAATTTTAGAGTTATTAATTTTTTTTGCAGGCCAAGTAGGAAGAATACCAAACCCTAAACGACTATTTCTTAATCCAGTTTCCTGTTCTAATTTTTGATAGTAAGGAGACCACATAGTTGTATTCAAATCTCCCGCAATAATAATTGGATCATTTAATTGTTGAATGTATTTAGCAAGTTCCTCTAAAATTTGATTGCGTTTTTTGAAAGTGCTTCTCTTGATAGGAATAGTGGGATGGGTTGCTATTAAATTAATGACTTTTTGATTAATGTTGAATTCAGTAATAATAGTAGGTCTGTTGGGAGCAAAAAATTTTATTGAGTAATTATTGAGAGGAAATTTACTGTAAATGGCAACAATTCCATAGGTAGACTGAGAAACAGAATTAATTGAGTTGGGTAAAATATCAGATAATGTTTGTAGATTTTGAATCCATGTATTAGTAGGTTCTAAAAAAATTGCTATATGTGGATTTTCTTGTCTTATCATTCTGGTAACTTGTGAATATTGAGAGTTTCTGCCTCCGTAAAGGTTGTAAACTAAAATTCTTAAGTTAGGGGTTTCTTGACTAATACCATTTTGATGAATGTACCAAGGTAAAATTGGGCTAAGGTTAATAATTGTGCAGAATATACCTACTAAAAATAATCTTTTTTTGCCTGTGATGCTTAAGCAACACAATAAAATTAGACTGATTACAAAATATTGAACTTTAAAATGAGAGATTAGCTCAAAAATAATACCTTTTTGCCAATAACCTCCTAAACAAAATAAAGTAGTAATAATGATTCCTGTTGTGAATAAGTAACTGAAGATTATTTTTAGTTGATCAAAGCAGGATATTTGCATTATGGACTCTATAAAATACTACTCTAGGTGAATAAAAAATTATGGTTTTAGGCGATCGCCACTTACTACAGTGACTGTTTGATGATTACTATTTTTGTTGAATAAAAAATCATAATTTTATACAAGCTACACCCATTAAACTAACCATATCACGATTTTTAAATATTTACAACCTCACATTGACTTTAATTTTTTTTTTGAGCTTTCAAAAATGAAATATAGCAGTTGCTATGACTTTAAGAATATTATATGGAATAGCTGTTTCCATAACAGGACTAGGGGAAGCAACGGAATATTCTCGATAAATTCTCTCTCTTTCGATAACCAATGACCTCTGCTGCATATCAATCAAAGGATATTTTCCCTCACCACACTCTATCGGATAGGTATGACTTTCCATTGTGCATGAAGTTTACTTGTTGGATTATCAATATGAACTGTCACGGTGTCCTGGGTGACACCCTTAGCAGCAGCAGTTGGAGAACAACCATTACACCGAGCTACATATTTACCTGAGTTAGACAGGAGAGCATAATAACCGTTAGGCAACAACTTCGGAGTGAATTGAACGTAGGGGTTGTTTGGAACGTCGTGAAAAATAACTAGAAAGTCACGAGTTGCACCGTCTACAATACAACCATTACACCGAGCTACATATTTTCCAGTGTCTGCCATAAGAGCAATTTTCCCACTACCGACGGGAGCAACTTTGAACTGAGCATGGCCAACGTTATATCCATTTCTAAGTGTCACAGTATCAGGAATATTACCCACAGTTTCCTGACAGTCTCTACAACGAGCCATATCTGTTCATGTCTCAGCAACTTGCAAAGCTACTTTCCCTTTTGGAAATATGCTGTCCTGGCTGTGTGCTAATGGAGCAGCTACGGTTAAAGGTCCAATAGCTGCGAGAGTTAACATTAAAGTAAACCACTTTTTCATTTTATGTTTACGTCCTTAGCTTTAATGTATTGAAAAAAAAATCAACTTAAAATTCAAGTGACCACTATTACTTTTACCTTATCATAATTTTTGACTTTATCCTAAATTTCTATTTTGCTTGAATTTTTTTTATTTGGAGCTTTCAGAAATGAAACAATCTATACATGATTGGGTGGGGAAGTGTGGGGA
>NZ_JAAHGT010000975.1 GCF_010672385.1 Okeania sp. SIO2F4 | reverse complement strand
TACAGTCTGCAAATATAGGGCATATTCTTTCCCTGAAAGATGTTCCTTTCTGAAACTGAGGGCAGGAGAAGTATTTAAAACTATTGCGTTGAGATCCAGCAATCCAAAACCATGACTGGGAAACGAGGGCGTAATGAATCCCATTTCTTCTGGCCAACGGCTAAAAGAAGCCCCTATTTGATGTCGTTCTAAAATGACAAAGTTTTCAATTCCTAAATCTTTTAAGACTACTCCACAGCCAATTCCAGCAGCCCCAGCCCCCACAATTACAACTTCAAAACGATCGTTAGTTTTGTTCACGAGCAGACAGTCTCCAATAGATACCTTATGATAATGATAATCATTCTATAAAAAAAAGCTAGCTTTCTAACAAAAAATATTGGTGAGGCAGTGATAAACCATGATTGACCAAAAAATAAGGTCTCATATCAAATCTGTTTGAATACTTATTATATAGTTTGGGGAATTGAAGTCTCCCTTGAGAATTATGAACATACATTAGATTAGATCGCTGGATTCTATGTCATCCAAAAATTTCAATAACTATAACGTTGCAGTTTAGGGTTAAACCCCTCATTATGAACATATATTATATAACCGGATTCTATATCAAGCCTCCCCTTTCAAGGGGATGAAAAAGCGGTCGCTTTTGCTGGCGCAAAGCCTTCCTTCGCAATGCTCCGCAAACGCTAACGGCTAAGAGCAAGAGCCGATATGAAAACCGGAGCTTCCCGAAGGGTGGGATGGCGTTTCGGCTGTCGCCGACATGAAAAGCGGAGCGGCTCTGCACTCTTCGGGTTTCTTTTCCCTCCGGGATGCTACGCGACATGAAACGCGTAGCGTTAACGCGCGTTGTGCGGAACGCTAAACGCGAGCCTCCAATCGACCAAGAGAAATATTCGGTTCAATATTTCAAGCCTCTGACTTTCCTGCGGAATGCTGCGCAAACAGGCAGAGGTACTGATAACTCAAATGACAGTTCTGGAGGTAAGAGCAAGATTATGAATATGCCTCGCTAACTGTTCTAAATTTCACTTGATTAGTATTCGGATTATAAAGAGTATAGGTAGCATTTCCCGGCAAATTTCCCACATTACCGACCCCTATAACCTGACGGGGTGTCGTCAAAGTTTGAGTAGATGATGTTGTCTCAATAGCACCCACTTCAGCTCCTAACTTTGTCACCCCACTACTAACTGAACCATTTTCCAACTGATATTGAAAAGCTAAACCAGACCGACCACAAAATAAATTATTAACGCCAAAACGCATTAATCTATCTAACATTTGTATCGGTGGAGTATCGGGAGTTAATTTATCGCTTACCCCCAGAGTGCTGCCGTGAATTAATAAACAGTCAAGTTCAGAAAAACCAAAAGGCAAATTTCTCAACCATTCTACTGTTTCTCTATCCACATTATCCCATAATGTTTTCACAGTATCTATACCATATTCTGCTATTAATTCTGTCGGTTCATTTGTGTTAGTTAATCCATGTAAAATCAAAGATTGTTCTTCCCACCATCCCATACACACTTGGGGTTTAAGTTCGTTTTTTTTTGGATAACGTACTCGCTCTACTAATTTTTTGCAATCTATATTTAGCCCGACTAAATCTCCTAAAATATATAAAGCTTCCACATAATATTTTTGTTTTTTAATATCAGCAAGTACCGCTTCATAAGCTGTGATATTTCCTTGGATTCCAGTTAAAATTGCCCAATAATTCATAGAATTTATTGCTTTTTTTAGGTTAGATCAAGTAATAATGGATAATGTATAATTGATAATTAGGGCTTGCTGATTACAGCACTTTTGAGGATGGTGAGGTACAGTTGAAGATTAATCTCTATCTTTGTAAGGCTTCTAGCCTGTAACAAGCAGGATGCTTGTGTTACCAAAATTACTAAATAAAATTTTGTACCTCACTAACTCCGAAATTGCTGTAAATCTCAAAACATTTAGAGATCAAGGTTTGAAGAATTTTAGGTGCTAAAAAAAGTAGCAGCTTTTCACTTGATGGAGTATAAAAAGTGAAGATTTTGGAGTCATTATGACAGAAAAAGTAAGTGTGGATTATGAATGACCAGTTCTTCTATAACTCCCCTAAATCCTAACTCTTAACTACTCCTTACCATAGCAAAAAGACTTTATTCAGCAAACCCTAATTACCTCTGGTTAAAACCGTAAGGGAATTGAATATAAGGAAATCTGATTTCTTCTCTTGGTCGATTGGATATGGCGTTTCCCAGGGTTAGCGGAGCTTTGCGTCAGCAAAACGACCGCTTTTTTTTCCCTTAAAAGGGGAGGCTTTAAACCAGAATTATTCAATTATTAATTATTAATTATTAATTATTAATTATTAATCATCTTTCACAAATATGAGTAGGGTCATCAGCTTTTTCAGCATATTCTAAACCCCTAGCCAAACGCCAAGCAAAAATTTCTGGCAACCCCTTATTAACTATAGCTTCACAAGTAAGTTGATAATCATAAGGAATCTCTCGAATATTTACTTCTCCTGTTTCATTGTCATAAATAACATAAGTAGCATTCGGTCTACCATGACGAGGTTCTCCTACAGAACCAACATTAACAATTTTTTTCAGAGGAGCAATACAACTCTTTGACTCTAAGTTTTCCCTCCCCAAACTACTAACTTTAACTAATAATTGATTAGCATCAAGAGTACGAACATAAGGCACATGAGTATGACCACAAAACAATACATCAGCACCACTACTTAAGACTCTTTCAACTGCTAAAAATCCATCTAAATCTGGCAATAAATATTCATGGTTACTATGAGGACTACCATGAACAAAACACATATTTTCTTCTTTCAAAGTATGAGGTAAAGATGCTAAATATTCTCGCGTTTCTGGATTAATTTCTCGATCAGTCCATTCGTGGGCTAACTTGCCACGTTTCTCTGCTAATACAGAAGGATAACTACATTCACAAGAATTTAATCCCTCCACAATATCCTCATCCCAACAACCTAAAACTGTGGGAATATCTAAACTACGAATTTGCTCGACAACCGCGTTAGGATGGGGACCATAACCGACCAAATCTCCCAAACAGAAAATTTTCTCTGCTTTCTGTTTTTCCATATCTATTAATACAGCATTTAAAGCTTCGTAATTGCCATGAATGCAAGACATAACTGCGATTTTCATACTAACTATTCCTCTTTCATTAATGGATAATGGATAATTGATAATTACAAGAAGGTTAAAACCGTTATGGAATTTAATATAAGGAAATATTATAGCAATTCCCAAAAAAAAGCGTGAGGTACAGTTTTATTTCCCCCCTTGCCCCCCGATGATGCGGGGGGAGTTCCTCAAAGTCCCCCTTTCAAAGCTATCCATTATAAGCAAAATTATTTACAAAAGTGTGTAATGATTATTATCAAAAGCTTATGAGCATTTTGCTAGTTTTACTAATTTTTCAAATTAGTAAAACTAGCAAAATTATTTACTAAAGTGTGTAATGATTATTATCAAAAGCTTATGAGCATTTTGCTAGTTTTACTAATTTGAAAAA
>NZ_JAAHGT010000974.1 GCF_010672385.1 Okeania sp. SIO2F4 | reverse complement strand
CCGCCCCCGAGCACAGGTCCGCTCGAGGGGCGGTTTATTAGTATTAGCTCAGATTGGTTTGGGGGTTATGACCTTCCGGTTACGTCTGCAAATTGAGCTGTTAACTGTGTCTCACCAAGCTGTAGGAGCAGCATTATTAGGAACTTTAGTAGCTTTTAGTGTAATTGCTTTACGCGATCGGCAAGTTGCAAAGGCTTAATTGTTAACATAGATACAGTAATATACCCCTCTTTTGTGAGTTATTAGAAACGTTAGCTATCTCTAATCAGTGATTCTCACAGAATCAGGAACTGAGCTGCTAAAACTCAAAAATATCAATTTAGGTAAGTTTAGTAGAACGGAAGGGAATAAATTTAAAATTGCCAGGTATAAGTAATATCATGTCCGGATAATAAGTGATAAAAAAGTTTTTGTTTGTAGTAGGGATTTAGCCCTAAGTAAGATAGATATTGCTCAAGCCCTACTAGCGCGTCTAGCTTGAAAATGTGGGTAAAGAGCGAGTTAATGAAGACCTCTCCCCCAACCCCTCTCCTGCAAGGAGAGGGGGGAGGTTTTACCCACAATTTTAGTTTGGACGCGCTACTACTACGAAACTCTAATTATAACTATTCAACCGGACATCATATAACTAAATTTTTCAGACTGGCTAACATCAAAAATTAACTGGCACTAATATCCGTTTTGATATTGCTCATAAACTTATAGATTACGGAAACAATAACCAGTTTAAACAGAAAATTAACAAATTAAAATCCATGCAAGAAGTTATTTCTCATAGTCTTCCACGACGCCATGATAATATCCTACAGGTATTTAAAAGCTATTATCAACTCACAAAACCCCGCATTATTCTACTACTACTGATAACAACTGCAGCAGGAATGTGGTTGGGAGCAAAAGGAGAAGTTTCTCCCTTATTGTTATTCGTGACATTAATTGGTGGTGCATTAGCTTCTGGTGCAGCTAACGCTATCAACTGTATCTACGACAGTGATATTGACTATATTATGGAGCGTACTCGCTGGCGACCTATTCCATCTGGGAGAGTTCAACCCCGTCATGCTCTGATTTTTGCATTGACTCTGGCAGCTATATCGTTTACTTTGCTCACAGTTTTTGCTAATTTACTAGCTGCACTGTTGGCAATGTCTGGAATAGTTTTTTATGTTGGTATTTACACTCACTGGTTAAAACGTCACAGTGTTCAAAATATTGTAATTGGTGGTGCTGCTGGTGCTATTCCTCCCTTAGTAGGTTGGGCTGCTGTCACAGGTGAGTTGAGTTGGGCAGCTTGGCTACTGTTTGCAATCATTGTTGTCTGGACTCCTCCTCATTTTTGGGCATTAGCAATTTATATTCGTGATGAATATAAGGAAGTAGGAGTACCTATGTTACCTGTGATTGAAGGAAATGAGGAAACAGCGAGACAGATTTGGATTTACACTTTGATTTTGATTCCGATGACCCTATTACTGGTTTATCCATTACACGCAAGCGGAATAGTTTATGCTGTATTAGCAACTTATCTTGGTGCAATTTTTATTAAGAAAGCTTGGCAGTTGTTAAAAGATCCTTCTAATAAAGATGTGGCGCGATCGCTGTTTAAATATTCCATCTATTACATGATGTTGTTGTGTTTAGTAATGGTGATTGATAGTTTACCTTTTACTCATGGAATTACTACTGCTGTAGCTGATAATTTCCAAACCTTTATTAGCAGTGCGATGGCAATGTTATCTTAGTGTCAATTAAACAATAAAATCTGGTTTTAGGTAGGCATTTTGCCTGCCTTTTAGTTTGACAATTTGTAGTTTGACAAATATCGAAAATAATGATATTACTAACTTCGGTTAAAGACTGGTAATAGTCCTTTTTCATTCACTACTATAAGCTTCTGACAATGTGACAGTATCTTCAAACATTTTATAAGAAGTTATTAATCTGTTTTCGGTCGTACAAACTAAAGCATATTCACACTTAAAAACTCGATTGGTCTTTTTAACCCGATGCTGCATATAACCGTGAGCAAAAATATAATTATCTACAGCAACTAATGTATAAATCTCAAAAGCTTCATTATTAAAAAGCTCGCCGAGAATAGAAAGAAATTCGACAACGCCTTTTTTGCCAATAAATTTGCCATAAATAGGAACGGTATTCAGTCCTTGCGCTTCAAAAACCACATCCTCAGTAACTACGCTGAAAGCGCGATCGAGGTCTTGATCTTTTAAAGCAGCTTAGGATATCGCTTGTGTCTTCATATAAATTGCCCGTCAACAAAAAATCCTGTCCCTGATTACCAGAAATACTATAAAATCATTACCGAATAATTAACAATTATTAATTATTAATTAAATAATTCAGCTTACTCTGCCTCCCCTTTCAAGGGGAAAAGCGGTCGGAAAGCGGAGCAGTCAGTTAGGATGGGATGGCGAGGTTTCCCGCTCTTGACACAGCCGCTGCCTCTTTCAGAGGAGCTGCGAAGTACGCTTTTCATGTCGCGCAGCGAAACGCCATATCCAATCTCCCCTTGAGAGAAGAAATAATGTTTCCTTATACTCAATTCCCGAGCGGTTTTAACCTTCTTGTAATTATCAAGTTCGCCATTATCCATTATCCATTAATGAACATCTTTATACCAATTTCATAAAATATTGCTACAGTCTCGACACGGGGAAAAGGGAACAGGGAACAGGGAATAGGGAAAGAAAAACTGGATAAAAAAGAAGAAAAAATGCTTAATTTTGACATTTGATGGATATAGTTCTTTTAAATAAGAATGAGACACTATTTAGCACAATAATTACAGATAATTTCATCAATAGATGTGTTGATAGGAGAATACATTCTAGCTCTCTTTAATGCACTAAAATCATGCTCTATATCATTTAAATCAGGAGAGTATTTTGGCCAAAATAGTAATTGATGACCCCCTGCTTCTACTAATTCTCTAATAACGTTTTTTCTATGAATTGGTGCATTGTCCATAATTAGTACACTGGGAATTTTTAATGATGGTAATAAATGTTGACTTAACCAGTTTTTAAATCCCACTGCATTCAGGCTTCCTTTAAATATTATTGGTGCAATTTATACTTTTTCCTTTTTTCAACTCCGGCCCTACTAAATTTTCTCTTTTCCCTCGTTTTCCCTCTTGCTCACCATAAACTTTTCTCCCTCTTTTTGACCAGGCATAAATACAGTCTTGATTCTCTTCAAATCCTGATTCGTCAATAAACACAAGACTTTTGCTTCCAAATTTTTTGATTAATTTTCGTAATTTTTGATAATATTTTATTCTTTCTTCTCTATTTATTTCTCTATAACGAAGTTGTTTTTTAATAAGAGTGATTTTCATGATTTTCAAGGCATAAAATATAGCCGTAGGATTAACTTCAAATTTTTTAGATCTCTCTGCTAATTTAGCTTCTGGATTTGGTTTTACATCTTTTTCCAGTTCTTTCCAATCTAATTTTCTTTGACGACGTTTTACCTTCGTTGCTTCCAATTTTGGGCGAGATAACCATCTATATATCGAAGCTCTTACTAACGCAAAA
>NZ_JAAHGT010000973.1 GCF_010672385.1 Okeania sp. SIO2F4 | reverse complement strand
AAAATCAGAGGTAGACTTGCGGAAATTGATTTTCTGGCGTTGTACTTGAAAATAGCTACAGAATTAGAAGCATTGGCAAAATTGAAGGTGCGTTTTTCCCGCGATACTCTTAATATTGGGGTAGTTGGTCGTGCGAGACAAGGAAAAAGTCGCCTTTTGCAAAGTTTAACTGGGTTGACCACTACAGAAATTCCCGATGGCGATCGCCAACATTGTACTGGTGTGCGTAGCACTATTCATCACAACCCCAATGTTGCAACTTACGGCGAGGTTTCTTTTTATTCCGAACGCTCGTTTTTAGATGAAATTATCGCCCCCTATTATGAAAAGCTACATTTGGGAGCGAAACCTAATAGTTTGGTTGAGTTTGCTTCTAAACCTTTGCCACCATTGCCAGAAAATTTGCCTGGGTATGCGGAACCGGGTGCGATGTATGAACATTTGACTCGATATCACAATAATATTGATAAATATGTGGGGTTATTAAATTCTCCGCCCAGGCGTATTTCTAGTAATGAAATTCGGGAATATGTTGCTCAGGATACTGCTGATGGTCAGCGCATATTTTTTAATTATTTGGCAGTTAAAGAGGTGAAAATTACTTGCCCTTTTCCTAATTCTGAAGTCGGGCAAATTGCATTAGTTGATATGCCTGGATTAGGTGATACTGGTGTTGGGGATGAAGCACGATTAATTCAGATATTAAGTCAAGATATTGATGCTGTTTTATTTGTGAGAATGCCTAGCGCGAAGGGTGATTATTGGGCAGATGTTGATGTACGACTTTATGACACAGCTAGGGCAGCAATTGTCGATTTGCCTTTGGATTTATGGTCATTTATGATTCTCAATCAAACTAATGCTAATTATGCTAATGGTGATAATTTTAATAATTGTCAAGATTTGGCTGGTGACCTGAGCAAAAAACATCTGAATTTAGTAGATTGTATTATTGCTAATTGTGCCGATGTGGAGGCAGCTAATGTAAAAATATTAGATACTGTTTTAAATTATTTGGCTAGTAAAATTCAGAGTTTAGACCGACAATATGCTTCCTCTTGTCAAGAGCGAATTATTGAACTACAAAAAACTGTACAGACAGAAATAGAAAAGGCGCGTCAGGCTTTAGCTACTCCTACTGCTAACCAAAATGAAATGGGAGTATTTCTACCTCTATATAATCAGTTGATGAGTAACTTATCAGTTGGTTTGATGGAATTGCTGGAGAATTTTAAACAGCAACGTTATTTGGCAGACGAAGATTTTTTCAAACCCCAAGTAGAAGCAGCAATTCAAGCTTGTAAAGAAGATTCAGGAATTCCTAATCTACAAGAAATTAAAGTTAGACATCGAGAAAAGGGTTCTTGGGAAATTGTTTATGCGGAGTATTTGCATAAAATTAGGACTCATCTAACTCGACATTTTAATTCTCTAGATAATGGCTTAAAACAATTGATTGATGATGCTAAATATCAGGTCAGCCAAATATTAACAGCGCCAGGAAATTTAGCAGGTTTAAGTACGACTAAAAGTCCTGAGTATCTGAAAATTATTGCTGAGAAAAAAGTATCTGAAGAACAAATTAATTTACGCCGTGCTTTCCAAAATTTATGGAAATTTGAAATGTCTTATGAAGTAAATTTTCATTATCGGATTAGGCAACATTTAGATGACTTAACTCCTGATGATACTTCCCTCCGACTATCTGCTAAACCTACTGCCGAAGAAGTGCTAGAAAATTTAGAACAATTGCATCAAGAAACTGTTTATAAATGTCAAGAAGCTTTAGCAGATTTATTATCAGAACCAAAATTAGCTGTTTTTGCAGCCGTAGAAGAATTTATCGATCAAATATTACGAGGAGAAGAAGTAAAAAATGAATGGCCTGTATTTTTATATGAGGTGCGAGCGCAAGTTTGGCCTACATATTTTAAACCAATGGGAGAAGGTTCAGATTCACTAAAAGAATGGCAAAAATTAGTAGAAATAGTTGCTCAAACTAATCAAATAGAGCTACTCCAATTTATTAATTAATAGTCAGGGAATCCGACTTTTGCCCTGGTAAATGCTTGTGCCTCAATTGTAGCCCGAAGCAGATGGGAATGGCAGATAATTTACCCGCCCACAAAGTTATATCATGTCCGGATAAGAGCGCGATCAAAAAAAGTATATGGTTTGTAGTATAGCTCTCAGCCCGATACATACTTTTTGCTCAAGCCCTACTACAAACTTTAATTATAACTGTTCAACCGGACATGATATTATACCATTTCTCAACAACTTTTCTACATTTTCCCATTTTGGGGAGTAGGGTCGGAGGTAGGGACGTTGCATAAGGGCGTCCGAGAGCGAGAAGTAAACATAAGAATAATTAACATTAACTTGGCTCAAATTAGCAAAAAAGTTCCAAATGCTTATGTTAATTACTTAATAACTGAAGTGTTGCCTAAGTATAGCATTAATGCATGGTAATTGGTATTAAGGGAATCTCGGAAGCAATAGTTTTGACTACCTTTGCTAGTTTTTCCATAATGCTTGAACTTTGTGATGGCCACAAAGAAGACATTCTATAAGTATAGAAAGTATTTAGAATAATTTTTTATTATATAGCAGGGAACAGGGAACAGTGGGAAAAGTATTTCTCTATCTAAGGTTCATCATCAATCTATGTCCTAACCAACTCGTTCCTTGCTATACCATTCCCACACTTCCTTGACCCACTAGCAAAAATTAATTTTTTGATTATTATGACAATTTATTGATTTTGCCCAGATGCCTAATATAATAGTCCAAGCAAAGGTTAGGGCATTGGTAAATCCTGAAACTTACGAGCGAGATTACTTTTAAATGCATGACTTTTGAATGAGTGACTTGCGCGTAGCGCCATAGTTGGACTTTCCGAAAAAAATGAAGTAAACTAGGCTGAGGAGCAAAAAAATTAGACTCAAGGACGAACAAATCGAGCCAATGATTGAGACAAAAACAATTAAAGTTGCCAATTATCAAGCGCTTGAACTCATCTACGAAAGCTTTCAGACCCTCGTCTATCGTGGTCGAAATATGGAGAGTGGGCAACCAGTTATTGTCAAATTGATGCGGAATGAATATCCGTTATTTAAGGAGTTAGTGCAATTTCACAATCACTACGCGATCGCTATTAATCTCGACATCCCCGGTATTGTCAAACCATACGCCCTAGAGCCTTACAAGAATGGTTATGCTCTAATAATGGAAGATATAGGAAACATCTCCCTAGCAGAATATCAGCGCCAATTCTCAGTGTCGATCGAACAAGTTTTGGAAATTTCTCTTCAACTAGCAGATATCCTGCACTATCTCCATCAAAATTGCATCATTCATAAAGATATCAAACCTGCCAATATTTTAATTCATCCGGAAACAAAACAAGTAAAATTAATAGATTTTAGTATCTCATCATTACTTCCGAAAGAAACCCAAAGTTTGCAAACTCCCAATATCTTAGAAGGAACCCTTGCCTATATATGCGAATGTCTGGAGTGGTAAGGAAGTTGGCGGTTTGACTAGATTCAACGTTAAATTG
>NZ_JAAHGT010000972.1 GCF_010672385.1 Okeania sp. SIO2F4 | reverse complement strand
GTTTTTGCAGATTTTTCGTGATATTTTAGTCTCCTAATTTTTCTTGTAAATTTGGATAGGTACTACGATCATTTATATTGACTATGCGACTCTCATCACCTGTTGCTGTTACATTTTCATATACTCCTTGATCCCGTTTTACCAATTTACTAAATCCGTGACTTTTTAGATCGCTAACTCCAGTTTCTACTATTATTCTAGGGGCACTAATCATACGTTTAACAGGAGTGTCTTCTGGAGTGTCGCCTATATCACATTTAGCTAATTTACATAGCTCACCCCAAGTTGTGATATTTTCATTTATACTGTGCCAAACTTCTAGTTTTTGCTTATTAGTTGGACAAAAATAATCGTATATAGGCATAGTTATAGCTTCTACAGTAATAGTTTGTCTTTAATTATAGATGATGCTATATTGTACTAGCAAGTCTTTAGACAAGTTGTAAAACTAAAGGAATCTAAATAAATTACTTTTTTTTTACAATTTGCTCGGAAATTTGGTTATAGGATGAGAATTATTCTACAAATTATCATACAGCAATAGATTATGAGATTGTATATTTTATTTTAGATTATTCGGGTATATTTATTAAATTTAGCTATATATTTTCAGTCTCTGTTTTAGAGTTCTATAAAACTGATAAAATTTTCTTCTACTGGAATCCGGAAGTTGATAATTTAAACCCTTTTTTGAGGGGAATCTAAATATAATATACATTGTCTTAAATTATTTTGAGGAGCATTTATTAATGAGCGATTTCAAAGTAACACCACAAAGCGATCTGGCTACCAGTCAAATGTTAGAAAGATACAACTTAGAGGATGAAACAATTCTAAAACGTTGGGCGCAATTACATGGTATTGATAGTAGTCGAGGTTACTATAATCCAGATGAAGTCGATCTAATAGATCATGTACATCATCATATTTATAATCTTGGCATGAGCATTATTGACTATCAAAGTTTTATAGAACATCGTCAAATTAGACCACAAAAGTCTGCCCAGGAAGAGGAAAAAAATATAAGGCAAAATATTATATATAACAACTCTATTAATGATGAAGTAAATGATACTTCAGAACAAGTTAATCATGAAGGTTATACAGCTATAGAGATGTTGAAAAACCAGTATTCAGAAGCAATTGATGTAATGGGAGAAAGAATTGCTGACCATTTTATAGATGAACTAGATTTATCTGTAATGCGACATCTAGTTAAGAAGGTAAAAGCACGTCAAAAACTTAATGGTAAAGTTTCATCAAATCGTTTTCTTAAAACAATTAAAGCGGTTTTACAGCCTCAAAATGGTAATTATCTTGTTCCTAAAGATAATCAAGATAATGAGGATGAATCTAGTATTGAACTAGAACAAAATCATCGACTTGGTTAATTAATTGGTTGAGCACTAATTTTCTGTGATGGGAGAGGGATATATTTTGCACAAGGTTTTTAGGGAGGTATTGAAGATTTTGTTAAACCTAATTCTGCTTAGTAATATCTGGTCAGAAATCAGGTTGACTTTGACTATTGAAGACCTGTATAGGGGTTTGGTTCTTCAGCAATTAACAATGAACAATTAATAATTAATAATTACCCCTTCTTAAAACTATTGAGGATTGACCAAGAAGGAAAATTTTTGATTTATCCCCTATCCCAGGGTCGGCTTCAAGGCGTGAATTGTTGAATGAATAATTAATTGACTATCAACTCTTAATTATTAATTATTCACTATTAATTATTAATTATTCGGTAAACCCCTACAGAATTAACCCGGAGTTTGGGAAAGTTTACTTGGTGCAATTATTTTACGTTTAGTTTTGCCTACTTACTTAGCTTGATTTTATTAGAAATAAGTGGCATATAGATGTTAAGTGGAAGAGTTAAAGAAGTTAGAAGTCAGAAATGATAAGTCAGAAGTTGTTTTTGTAACGGGAATTTTCAGCAACTATCCAAAAATACTTCGCCTTAAAAGGCAGGTTTTTCAAACCAATTATTTTGATAAAATTCAATCATCCTTTCCCACGCAAAAAATTCTTGATTAATAGAGGGAATAATAATTGGAGATTAAGATCAATAATTTGATTTATGTTTGATTTTATATAATTCCTATATGAATCGTGAAAAAAATATGGCTGGATTAGTTTTTACAGGGTTAAGTTGTTCTGAAAAATGATTTGGTATTTCTCTAGAATGGGGTTATTCTAGTAGTCACAAATAAATTTGGTAGCCCTTTATAAGTATTCAAGAATTGATAATGGATAATGAATAATGGATAATTACCTCTGGTGGAAACTGAGAGTATTTAACCCTGGTGGAAATCTCCTAGCACTTTTCTTGACTGCTGTTTCTTTATGCGGGGGATATTTTCTACATAACTCAAATATAACTGCTATAAGTAAGTAGGCAAAATTATTTCTAGATTTACTACTCAGGTATATTTCCTTTTCCCTGTCTTGACCATAAGTTAAATTGATTTTGCACAGGTACTTAAATTCAAAATTTTTCAATTACGACTAGGTGACTTATAAATTTGATTAGCTACATACTTAATTTTTTTTGAATTTGCTGTAAAACTATAAACCATAGAAAAAATGATTAAATCTTGGATGATAATTGGCAGTGTTACTTTTTTAATACCATTTAGTAGTAACTTCTTAATTAGTTCTAGAGATGCTCAATGGTTTAGACGTTTACAAAGACCTCATTGGTTAACTTTTGAAAGATTAATTCCACTAATTTGGACGACGATTTTTATTTGTGGTGCTTGGTCTGCATATATTATCTGGGAACAAGAACCAGGAACTCAAACAACTTGGTTGTTAATGGCACTATATTTATTGTTAGAAATAGTGACAATAGCTTATACACCTGTCATGTTTCGTACACAAAGTTTGAAAGTGGGAACAATTATTGGGGGAACTGGTTTTGTACTAAATATAATGCTAATTTTGACTGTCTGGAAAATTAATATTTGGGCTGGAATTTTATTATTACCCTATACATTTTGGAGTCCAATTGGTACTTATACTACTTGGGAAATGAGTCGTATTAATTCGGAAAATTAGTAATATTGACTAATTTGAATAAAAGCTGTAATACTATTTATTTATAATAATGTGCGTAATAATTTATTATCCTTAGTACCTAATTATGCTAAGGATTTTTATCTGTTATTAAGGGCAGCTTCATAGAGAAATAGTCTAATACTAATTACCATAAACTTTGCTATACTTGGATTTTCTATTTATAAATATTATTTGTGGGAGTAAATACTTGATATTTAGTAACTTTGGCTATGAAGTAAAGTTATTTTTACCAGCTTCCAAGTATAACAATAATGCATGAGAATTGGTATAAGTAGAAAATTATAATTAATACTTCAATTTGTTTGGCTAAAATTGAAGTAAAAGAAAAAATTATTCAGCTACAAACAGAGTTTGTGAGAAGTCGAGCTTCTAAATTATGATCAAACTTCACAAATAGAGTTTTTAGTAAGGAAAAAAACTTTATTAGGATTCAAAGAATAAATAGTATTTATAGCAACTTATGCCAATTCTCATGA
>NZ_JAAHGT010000971.1 GCF_010672385.1 Okeania sp. SIO2F4 | reverse complement strand
TGTTTCGCCAACATCTGGAAGCAAGCTAAAGGAGCTGCTATTTCTCCCTTAGCGCGAAAGATTGGGTACTTTTTTGATGGGGTATCTTGAACAACGTTAGTCTCTGGTGGACGTGCTGGTGCTTGGGGAACCATAGATAAATCCAGGGGTGCTAGTTGACCAGTTTCGGCCCCATTTTCTATCGTTGATTCCTCCTGTTGTTGTTCAGGAAGTCCTATAAGTCTTGCGCCTCTTTCTCCTTCTACTTTTATAGATCTACCTGCTCTATCCAAAACTACCTGACTGCCTGGGGGAAAATCTGCTACTATCCCACTACTGACTAGCCAGATTTTTTCTGGGTCGAGGATGGATTCTAATTCCTTAGTTTTATTGTCTCCTTTCGGTAGGTTTACTACTAAAGTATTGTGAACAACGTTTTTAGCTAGTTCTTTAAGGTTACTATTAACCTCAGCTCTTCTAGCAAATTCTTGGCTTAGTAGTTCAAATACTTCACTTATTGCCGGACATTCGAGAAAGACTTCTCCAAATTCTGGTTCTGTTTCTAGTATTGCCAAGAAATCTGCTGCTGGTAGAGTAACAGCGATTAAGTCTGTTGAGGCAAGTGCTGTTTCACAAGGCATTCCTCGCAGCAACCCTGCCCAACCTAGGATTTCTCCTGGTCCTACCAATTGCAGACTGATGTGACGTTGGGATTGCTGGTCATAACCTAATACTCGTGCCTGACCCTGATAGATGATTGCTATCTGGGTAGGCATTTTTTCTCTTTCAAATAATGGTTGGCCACTTTTGTAGCCAAGCAGTTGACACTTGCCTACTAATTGAGTTTTCAGGGCATTTTCTGAAAGTTTGTTAAATGGTGGCTTATTTGCCAGAAATTCTTGTACTTGTGCTCTTGATATTGTCGAAGAAGTAGCCATCTAGTTTATATTATTTCACTATATTTGATTTGGAGGATAAGTGTTGATTGTCCGAATTTTTAATTAGATAATTAGGTATTTATCATAACTTTGGTCAATGATCGACGCTCTCTTGACACAGAGCAAGAGCATCATATTGGAAGACCAGTTAATATTGCACTTCCGACCATAATCTGCTAAGGTAATCGCGGTTATAGTCAAAGTCTATTGAGTAAGCTTAAGACCGAAAACAAGTTTGACCTTATAGGTAAGTTCTGTGTCAGTGTTTAGCTGCGTCACATGAAAAAATAAGCTCCTCTAATAGCGCAGCTACCACCCAAGAAGCTAGAGGAAACTTCTCTGTGTCTTAGCGTAGCTACGACCCAGGAGGTAAGAAACAACAGAAACCCAAATTTTGCGATGGGAACATCCTAAAGTTAAGGTTTCATTTCATTTACCATTACCTTTAGCTGAAGTTAGAGGGAAGAAAATCCGAAATTTCCTTTTTTATCCCATAAAGGGAAGGCTTGAAACCTTACTTCATAGTCAATCACGATTCAGATGATATAAATTCTTCACCTCTAAACTTTTAAACTTTTACATCTGATACATCTGAACGTAATGGCTTAAGGGTGCCTATTTTTCCCATTTGTTCTCTGATCCAACTTTCTAGTAATTCATTCATTAGATTTTGGCGCATTGACTCATCAAGTTGTGCTGGGATAAATTTTTCCAACCTAATAATTACTGTCCATTCTGTTAATGGACGTGGTGTCCATATCTGACCAGGTTGACTTACTGATAAAATTTTACCTATAGAAGGGTGTGGTTGACTTAGGGGAACAGGACCTAACAAGCCTCCTGTTCGCCCTTCTGGACCTTCAGAATATTGACGAGCAATTTCTGCAAAAGTTTGCTCTCCTTCTACTATGCGAAAGTATAGTTCGTGGGCTAGACCGGGATTTTTTGTCCTAATTAGAGAGTAAACTACTTGGTCTAAGCTGCTCTTGCGGGTAAGAAAATATCTTTCTACTTGGTTACTCCAAGTTTGTTGTTTAAATTTTTCCAGTAATATTGGCCTGATTGCCATTTCTTCTAGTTGTTCTTGGGTCATGTTTTGGCTTTTCAGCCATGCTTGTTTCGTTTCGGGGTTATTTAACTGGTATTGGGTCTCAAATTTTTCTAAGGCCGTCCTTTTTTCCTCTTCTGTGCAAGTCAAGTTAGCGATCGCTTGGTCAATTATTACGCCTCGTAAAAAATGAGGCATTAACTGATAACGTTGTAATAACGATGGAATATCTTGGGCTTGCAATAATTTATCACCGATTTGAAATAATCCTGTCATTTTTTATATCTCCAACTGACTTGCACTATCTTTTTAATTTAGTCTTCTCTTGAAAGTAGTGGCAAATTACTTAGTAATTCATTTTTTGAGTACCTGGATTTAGGCAACCCATGAGTTTTAAACACTACTTCTAAAGACTTTATTATTTTCATTCACTATATCTATTATGTAGAAACCATTTTAGTTCCTTTGTTAATATTACTTATACCGAATTATTACGGTAAAAACAATACAGGTTTATTCAGGAAAGTTCAGTAAATTTTAAATTCAGTTTTATTCAGGAAAGTTCAGTTTTATTCAGTGCCGTGTTAAACAGGGTATTCGTACTTTGATTCTTGCGTATGGTGAATTCTTTCAACAATCACAATACGCCAGAACTCCTGACCATTGTTCTTGTTGGTAAAGACGACTAACAGCTTTTGGGGACACTGCCCAAACAAGTTGCTTCTTGACGAAGATGATGTCCTTTTTCTATCTGTCAAGCTACTTGAGTATGGCATTTATTATCCATTATACTCTTTCATAAAGATATCAAATGGGTTCTATAGTGGTTTTAGGTTAGTCTCGATCGATTGATATTTATAAGTAGTCAAGCAAAATTAATTGTATATTTAGTGATGGCTTTAATTAGGTAGGCAAAATTATTTTTTATTTACTTGGTCATGTACAATTAGATTTTTCTCCTATTCCCTATATTCCCTACTCCCTTAAAAAGGTTAAATTAATTTTACACAGATGCTTACTAATCGGATATCGAAAATATATAATTTTGACCATTATAAGGCAATGACGTATTGTAGTTTTGAGCTGTTCTTCTATGAATAGGAGCTAACTCTAGAGTTATAATGCTCTCGATATAGGTAGAAAATATATATTTCTCTATACTATAGCTTTACTACTATAAATAATTATTTTTTGGCTCTGCTCGTTATCAATATGCTAATTTAGAATATAGTATTTCTATATCATAACATCGTCTGACTACTAAATTTTTCATTTAAAAATGTTCTAATTGGGTTTAATATCAATTCCAAATCTTGTGTTTGATAGTCTTTGATTTGGAGACAGCTCAGTAATTAACGTTTGGGGAATCTCTTTTTGTTTTGTCTTTCTTCCTTGTTCCTTCTCTAAAAATGGAGTTTTGTCTGGCAGTTGTTCAAATTTTTGAGTAGATTTTTGCATTGGTATGAAATTTGCTTCTTCCCGATTCTTTTCTCTTTGTTTCTTCTCTAAAAATGGAGGTGTGTCTCACAGCTGTTCTAATTTTTGGCTAGATTTTTGACTTGGTATAGAGTTTCTTTGTTCCTTCTCTAAAAATGGAGT
>NZ_JAAHGT010000970.1 GCF_010672385.1 Okeania sp. SIO2F4 | reverse complement strand
CCTCTGCTGCTACTTTACCCTCAAGTTTTCCAGCAGAAGCAATACCTTTTTGTCTCAGCCATTCTGTAGCTTTAGTAATATCGCCATCATTTTCTTTCAGGGCCTTTTTACAGTCCATCATACCTGCGCCTGTTTGTTCGCGCAACTCTTTAACCAACTTTGCAGATATTTCCGCCATCTTTAATTTCCTTCCCAATTTTAGTTTTAGTACAATGTCATTATTTACGAATTAATCATACTTTAGTTTCCTTATTTCAGATAGGCTTTTTAGAAATAATTTACGCCGTATTTTATTCCTAAAAATCCCACCTGTGCTACTCAACAATGCTGCTGGAGTTTATTATTCTTCTTCCTGATTTTCCTGTGATGATTCCTCTTCATTAGTATCATCTAGATCAAAATCTCCTTCAGCTCCATCTTCATAATCTTCATAATCTTCGTAATCTTCATAGTCTTCTTGATAGTCTGTTTCGAGTTGACCATGACGACCTTCATAAATAGCATCAGCCAACTTACCCAATATAAGTTTAATTGACCTAATCGCATCATCATTTGCGGGAATCGGAATATCTACTTGAGTAGGGTCACAATTTGTATCTAACAAGGATACAATCGGAATATCCAACTTTTGACATTCCTGAACAGCATTATACTCTCGTCGCTGATCCACCATAATTACCCCATCCGGGAGGCGACGCATATTTTTAATCCCACCCAGATATTTTTGTAGTTTAGCCATTTCACGACGAAGCACTGAAGCTTCTTTTTTTGGCAATAAATCTAGTGCTCCACTTTCCTCACGACGCTCCAGGTCTTTCAATCTTTCTACACGAGTCTTAATAGTAGTCCAGTTAGTTAGCATTCCACCTAACCAACGTTGGTTAATGTAATAACCTCCGCATCTCGTAGCTTCTTGAGCAATAATACCAGCGGCTTGACGCTTTGTACCAACAAATAAAAATTTTTTCCCTTGTTCTGAAGCCGTTCTAATATAATTGTAAGCCTCATCCATTAATTGAGCTGTTTGAACCAGGTCAATAATATGAACGCCATTACGCTCAGTAAAAATATACTGGGACATTCGTGGGTTCCAGCGACGGGTCTGATGTCCAAAGTGAACTCCTGACTCTAGTAATTGAGCCAAACTAACAACTGGCATATTTTCATCTCCTATTCGGGTTAATCCTCCATCCAGGTGTATTCCCACAGATTAAAAATCTGTAGAACACCCGATTACCCAGATGTGCGATTTTTGACAACTTTTCTAGCTTACCATATACATTCCTACCAATACTACTAACAGAGCAATCTGAAGAAACTTAATGATTGCTTGGCCAATTTGTTAATTTACCCAGATCGTAACGACTTTCAAAAAAGAGCTTATTTTAAGGACTTTAAAACATAGTGCTCGACAACAGAAATATCATTGCTTTTTGAATAGAATTTGTTTATGTATGAGTAAACATCAGTAGATGTATAAATAAAACCCTTAAATCTACCGATTAAAATTTGTTCAGGGCGGTATTTTACCAGTAATTCATATATCTCATCTTGAGTCAGTTGCCCTGTCTTTATTCGCTTAGTAGAGAAAACCGCAATTTCCGGAGGAACAAGTAAATCTGAATAAAAGCCATAAATTGGAACATCTGTAAATAGCCATTTTGTTGAATTTTTATGTTCTAGTAGACGATTTACAACTGCAAATTCTGATTCATAGTTTGTTTGAAGACTAGGAATATCTTTTGAAACTTTAGGTTTGAGTGTCAATAATGCAAATATGATTAAAATTAATGAAATAGTTGCCCAAAAATAATTTCCTAATCTAAAATTTCCTAATCTAAATTCTCGTTCTTTAAAAAGGTCAAATAATGGAACAGATGCATAAGCTGCCAACCAAGCCATAGGAATAGAAATGAGACAATAATGATGTGGCCATACTGGTTGATGATTTAAAAGAAGCAATGTTCCTGCTCCTAGCCATGCAACTGTAAATAGACCTTCCCATCGATGACTCACAAAAACTACAAATATACCGAAAATAGCTAAATAAAATAGATCGTAATCTTTATTGATGATGACTTTACTTAGCCTTTCAAAACCATCTTTGATGGGAAATGCCGTTTTAATCTCCTCTCCAAAATGAGTACCAAAAAGCTGTTCATAGCTTAACGCATTAAATAATAATGAAAAAATCAAAAAAATAACAACTAAACTTATTATCCAAAGCAATAAAGGATAAATAAATCTACTTCTTAACTTCTGAATTGATTCAAAATTAATTTTCTTCACATCAAAGATAAAAAGTAAAATAATTGGGATTAAAAAAACTGTCAAAAATTTGATTTGCAAAGACAATGCAAAAAGAACACCAGAAATAATCAATAAATATTTTTGTTTACTCTTTTTGTAAAGAAATAAAAAGTAGATAGAAATTACGGTTAAAGATAATGAAGGAATTCCGATCATAACAGCACTACTAAATCTGATAAACCCTGATGAAGCAGCCAATGATATTGCTCCAATAAGAGCAGGGAATATTCCCAAAGAAATACGAATAGTTTCAAAGAAAAACCATATTAGTAATGCTGAAAAAATTATGGTCAAAAGGCGCGCGAAAAAAACAGATTTTCCAACTATGCTGAACCAGAATGAAAGCATTGCTGTAAAAAGGAAAGGATGATCGCTCCAAATCTCGATATGCGGTGAGTAACCTTGCATATAAAGTGAAGCCCTCATTAATTCAAGCCCTTCATCAAAATTGAGTTGGAATTCCTCCTTTAAAGGAACAATCATAGGTACTATGATAATTGCTAATACTAGATACAGTAGAAGCAAAAATATGTAAAATACTTTTCGTTTAATTATCACTTTTTAGTTATAAATTTTATTCGTAAACTTAAGCAGGTATACAAAATTAATTACACATATCTAATATTATATCCGGATAATTAGTGATAATTAAGCACTCCTAGTTTTCAGCTACCAGTGAAAACAGGTTAACTCCTGAACAAATTCCTGCTGTTCCATAATTTTATGAAAGGGATAGACAAGTAGACTTTCTAATTCATCACCACAGAGAAAATCATTGAAAAACTAGAATAATGGAAAGAGAAAAAGTTATAAATATTTTAGTTGCCTACCTACTCACCGAAGGAAAACTTAATTGAAATATTGTGGAAGTTTATCAAGTATGAGTGGATTGAAGTTAATGCTTATGAAAGTTGGAGTAGCTTAAAAAAATATCTCAAAAAAGTGCTCGAAAATTTTGGAAAAGAATATGTAATTAATTTTGTGTAGGTGCTTATCTCAAACTCTTATTTAAACTAGCTTTAATTAACTTAGACTTCCCCTAACTATAACTGAAAAAAATCTTGTATTGCAAATCATTCAGCCTCTTAATATTTACCGAAAAATAAAGGTTTAAAGCCTCTCACTCGCCGTGGATAAAAAAGCGGTCGTTTAGCTAACGCACAACTTCGTTAACGCTTCGCGACATGAATTGCTCGCAGTCCGTTAGGATGGGATGGCGAGGTCTCCGTTCCCTCCGGGACGCTACGCGTTTTGCTCCGA
>NZ_JAAHGT010000097.1 GCF_010672385.1 Okeania sp. SIO2F4 | reverse complement strand
GCTAGAGACTTAGCAACTTATACCAACTCAGAAATTACTATTACCGGACGTAAACCAGAAGCAAATATTAAAGAATTTCCTATTTCTGGAGTGAAATATTTAGCTCTAGACTTAGCAGATAAAGAAAAAGTCAAAAATATTATTCATTTCTACAGTAAATCTTCTAAATATCAATTAACTAAAAAATGACTAACCAAGTTTTAATCATAGGTGGATATGGCAGAATTGGCAGTAGTGTTGCTAGAGACTTAGCAACTTATACCAACTCAGAAATTACTATTACCGGACGTAAACCAGAAGCAAATATTAAAGAATTTCCTATTTCTGGAGTGAAATATTTAGCTCTAGACTTAGCAGATAAAGAAAGAGTCAAAAATATTATTCATTTCTACAGTAAATCTTCTGAAAATTTAGTTATTCACTGTGCAGGTCCGTTTCATCATCGCGATGCTAATGTTCTGAAAAATTGTATCGAAGCTGGTATTGATTATGTCGATGTTAGTGACTATCGAGGATTTACTCGTAAAGCTTTAGAATATTCTGAAGCTGCCAAACAAGCTGGAGTTACAGCAATTATTAATACAGGAATATTTCCAGGAATTTCCAATAGTTTAGTCCGTCAATCAGTAGAACAATTTGATGAACCAGAGGAGATACATTTAAGTTATGTAGTAGGTGGTTCCGGTGGAGCAGGAGTAACAGTAATGCGGACGACTTTTTTAGGTTTACAAAATCACTTTGATGTTTGGATAAATGGTAAATGGCAATCTGTTAAACCTTATAGCGATCGCCAAGTTATTGATTTTCCATCTCCCTACAGAAAAATAGGTGTTTACTGGTTTGATCTGCCAGAGTCTTTGACTTTAGCTACTTCTTTTCCTGTAAAAACTGTAACTACAAAGTTCGGTTCTTTTCCCGATTTCTATAATCATCTGACTTGGATGACTGCTCATTTATTTCCTGTTAGTTGGTTAAAGAATTCAGGGGTAATAGAATTTTTGTCTCAAGTTAGTTATAAAATGACTCAATTTACCGATAAATATAGTGGTACTGGTGTAGCAATTCAAGCAAAAGTTATTGGTAAAAATTCAGGAGAAAAAGCAGATTTTTCCTCATCAATTATACATAAAGATACTGCAACTGTTACGGGTATTGGTACTGGTGGTATTGCCGAATTAATATTATCTGGAAAATTGAATAAACCGGGAGTTTGGTCTGTAGAAAATAGTTTGTCTACGGAATTATTTGAAGGGGTAATGAAGAGTCGAGGTTTTGTGAAAAATCATGACGATCAGTCTGTGATTTATCAACTCAAGAGTTAAAAGTATTTTGGTATAATTAATATTGTTGTAAATTCACTAGCCAGAAAGCTAGTTTGTAAGACTATGTATATCGACTTTAACAAGTATGACTATTCTTTAATAGATAAGAGTGAAAGAAGTACATATATAGAGAGGGATAAAGCAGCATATAGAGAAATTATTTTAGAATGGTTCAATAGTAAAGTTGATGAGATTGTTGAAAGAAAGTGGTTGATTGAAGATATTCAATATTTAGCATCAGTAAGTGATTTTATCAAACTTTTAAAAGAAGCATAAAATTTATTTTAGTTTGGTTTTTATACTGGGTGTATTGCACTGACAAGTATTTCAGTTGAAGATTTTACCAAATTTTTAGCTACTCAATTGGGAGTAGAAAAGTTGCTTGATAAAACTCAGTTTGAGAGAATAAATAGTCTCAAAAAAGAAGGTCTTATTAAAGAAGATATTTATGATAGTCTAGATTTAATCAGAAAAATAAGAAATGATTGTCTACACTACAATCAAGATTTCAAGAGAAAGACTAATGATGAGTTAAAAAGTGATGCTATAGAAGTTTTAAACTTATTCAAGAAAATTCTCAAAGAGTTGATTGGTTTTCCATCAACGCCAGAAGTAGCAATTGATAATTTTACGAAAGTTTTAGAGGAAGCAGCAAAGCAGTCTACATCAAAGAATAATGAGTCTGTTAAAAACTTTGAGGACATGAATTTAAAGCTGAGAAATGCGGCTTCAATTCTTCTGGGAATGCCTACAGCTTTTCATCCAGATATAAAAATAGTTATTTATTCAAAAATTTATAAAGTCTGGGAAATCGATCTAGACATTAATCCCCCAGAAATTACCCTTGAAGATTTAAGTAACAACTTTCCATTTTTTGTGGATTTACAAGAAAAAGACAAACAACTTTTAGAAAGGGAAGGAATTAAAGAGGGTGATATTATTCAGGCAAAAATTAGATCCGAAGTGAGCAACACTGGTCAGACAGAAGCTTGGAAGTTTCTACACCTACGCAAGATGTGAATTAAGTAGGTAGACAAAATTATTTGTATATTTGCCGTGTATTTACTAATCGGCTATATTCCCTTTAGCTTTTACCTATTGACTCTTGCCTACCACCGCCAAAATATTAAATTAATTCTGTCCAGGTACTTATGAATCAGAAAAAACTACTTGGCAAAACAATATCATATATGTACATTTCATGTATATTTCATATAGATTTATACCGTAATTTAGTAGATTAAATCATTAGTTTAGTTCTTATTTATCGGCATTTAGGACGGGTTTAATTACCAATCTTCTCGGACTTATAAATTATAGAATCTAATCTATCGTAACTTCTCCTTTAGAGATTGTGGCTAGGACATCTATAACTTTTGGCATTAAAATTTTCAAATCTACTAAACGATTTGAAGGTGCTTGTAAAACAATTACTGCAATATCTAACTGTGGTAAATATAATTGAAATGATAAGTTGCGGTCAACTTTAATAAACACATCAAATTGTGTTTCTCCAAGAGCAAGAAAAGGAAAATTATTATGTCAGACCATCAAACCAGTTATACAATTAACTCAATGCTAGGTCGCCTCTATTTAAAAAACGAGGTTTTTCAGTCATTAGACCTGGAAGCTCAACAATCTATTGTTAAAGATATTTTGAAAGAGTCATACAATTCAGATGTGAATCTTGGTGAAATTTTGAGTAATGAATGTTTTTCAACATACCAAGAAACTGACGAAAAAAAGAACGATTAGCAGAATATTTCAAATCTGTTCTTATATCATGTCCGGATAAGAGCACGATCAAAAAAACTTTCTCCTTCTTCTCCTTCTTCTCCTCTTGTTCCTTCTTCTTTCTTGTTTCTTCCCTCCTGAGGGCTGACTCGGTCTGACTGAGGACTCCGTCGTTATTTATAAATGTTTAACCAGACATTATATTATTGTGGAAAAGTTAAAAATAACGTAGAAGATTATGGTCAAGAATATTTTAGACAAGGTTTTTGTCTAAATTGTGCTAATCAAGTATTTTCAGCAGATGAAATAGAGGAAAGAAGAGCAGATAAAAAGTAAAAAAATTTGTCTAAAATGTAAGCATTCAGCTATTAGCGGTCAGCTCGAACACAATAATACCATTTCTCAAAAATATTGCTATATTTGATTAGGTTGGGAAGTGTGGGGAGTGTGGGAGGTGGGGGGAGAAGTAAACATAAGAATAATGAACATTAACCGGCTAATAATTACGGAATAATTTAAAGGAGGGAGTTGAAATGAATTATCAACTATAAAAACTTTTGTACCAAGATTTAATCTGGCTCTATTAATACAGCTTTGAACCCACACCAAAAGCAGTAGCTAATAGTTGATAGCTGACGGCTGAATGCTTACAAAAAAACTTTTTGAATTAGGCTGAAAATTAAAATATAGCAATCCTCTAATCGGTTGTAATATTTTGGTGGTAGTTAGGAGTCAGGAGTCATAATTTTCAAGGTTTTAATTATAATTAACTATTATAAAAACTGTCACAACTAATTTAGGATTGCTATATCCAATTAAATAATAAATTACGATAATGTCAACAACAAAACTATCAGTTCGAGCTACCGATATTGCTGAATATATTCGTTATCAATCATGCGATCGCCGATTTAAGTTAAAATATAACGATTATGAACTTGCTAAAAAAGATATTCCTTTTTCTAACTTAATTTTTGCTACTTCTTTAGACCCAGTTTTGGAAGAGGAAGGTCGAAGAAGAGAAAATGAATGGGAAACTTCGCTGCAAAAAGATGGCTTTTTTGACTTAACTAAAATGAGTAAAGAGTCTGACGAAGAAAATAAAGCAACTGAATGGAATGAGTTTGTTGAAAAGCTGAAAAATTTGCCAGAAAAACAAAAAGCTTATGGACGAGAAATTTCTATAGAAGGAGATCTCGGAGAATTTTATATTTCTGGAAAAATTGATTTTGTAGTTTTGCTCTGGGAAAATGATGAACCAAAATTACGATTAGTTGAAGGTAAAGCATCTCGAAAAGACCGGACTTATCATCAAGTACAGGTTGCTTTATATCAGATATTGGTACGTCAGTTAATAAGAAAAAATTCAATCAATATCTGTGGGATAAAACTCAAACCAGAAAATATAGAATGTGTTGTAGTTCGGATTGATGAAAATACTAATAAAAGTCAGGATATTATAAAATCCTCAGCCTTAAATCTAGATACAATAGAAGCTGATATTAATCGTCTTCTAGCATCTGATGGTGTATTAAAGCGGATAGTTGAAACGGACTTATCCGATCTAGATTATCAGCTAGACCAAAAATGTAGTGACTGTACATTAAGCGTTCATTGTTTAGCTGAAAGTGCTAGAGAAAAACGTTTAGAATTGTTAGGAATAGAATCATCAATTGTCAGAGTATTAGTAAGCATTCAGCTATCAGCAGTCAGCTATCAGCAATTAGTAATAAATAATTACTTCTCAGATTTTGTCCTGAGACTTTGGCAGTAACTTTTTACTCTTTTTCAATTTCAAAGGTTGCTTTTACCTTCCCTAAAATTAATAGCTGAATTTCGCAGTTCCTCTGTAGGAGGCTAGCTAATAACTGACGGCTGAATGCTTAGGAGTATTACATAAGGCAGGTGTTAAGAATCTTGATGATTTATCTGAACTTGATTTAGAAGGAACTCAAGCGATTGAAATTCAAAAAGATACAAGTTTTACAGAGAATTTAGAGTTACTTAAATTAAAAGCAAAAACTCGTAAACGGACTCTTCCTGATGGAAATTATAATCCAGATACCTATGAAGTAGAAGCACTGCCAAAATATTCAGGTCAAAGTCAACTTCCCGAACATATTATTAATGGGGAAAGTCTGATTCGAGTCTATCTTTCTGTTGAATATGATTATGTCGAAAATAGGATAGGTGCCCTGGCAGCTCATGTTACTAAAAGTCAGGGAAAGTTAGATCCAAAATTTGATAAAAATGAAAATGGTAAATGGCAACCCGACCCTAAAATTAAAGAATATATAGAAGCAGGAAAAGATGAAAATAATCAACCTATTTACCAAGACAAAGAACTAGAAGGAGAAGATTTAATTGAATTCCAAACATCAGCATGGACAGGAGAATATAAAGAAGATAACGGTTCTGAAAAACAACTAATACAAGGATTTTTATCTAAGTTAGTTGGTAAAATCGCAAAGGTAGCTAGAACAGAAGAAGCTCCCATTCATTTTTATGTTTGGTCACGTCAAGAAATGACCCAATTAGTTGAAGGTTGTTCTCGTGTTAGTTCCCAACTTCTGAGTAATTTACGGGAGTTACTTGGTTGTCGAGAAAGTTTAGAACAACTAATTTATTCTTGTCTTTATGATGAAGTAGATCGTCGTTATGCTTTGGGATGGACGGGTAGAGATTTAGCAGTTGTAACTTCCCTTAAATGGTTTGGCAGACGTTATCATTGGCGACGAGAAATCAACGGAAAAAATATTAATTTAGACCAAGTTTTTTCTCAAGATATATTTGACTTTAAAACTAATTTAGAGATAGATAGTAATAATCAATGGGCTACCTCAAAATCAAATCCTGACAAGATTCGTAAACACCAATTTGAAGTGAGGCTAAGATATTTTAATTCTTTCAGTGCAGCTTATTGGCGTGCTTATTGGAGAAAACTTCCTAACCCTAATGACCCAAACCTTCAAGCAAAATTAAAAAAATCTATTGAACGTTACAATGAAGCAAAAAAACCAAATTATTTAGAAGAATATTTTCGCGCTCGTACTCATGCTATTAGGTGGGTTGAAGAGGGAATTAGGTTTAAAAATCCAGAGATAATCAAAGAACCTTTAATTATTGCTAATTTACCAGATTTTAATTTAGGTGTAGATAATGCTGCTCAAGCAGCAATAGATTTTCTCCGTTTAGATCAACACGTTAAAGTAACAGATTGGATTACAAATAATTTAGTTCCACCTATCTATCGTATTTCTTCAGGACGAACAATATCTGTTAGAAATATAAAGTCCGATAATAATAGGTTAACAGCAGAAATTAATCTTGATGGATATAGTATTACTCCTGAACTTTTACAGGCAAATTGTACTATTGATGAAGGTTCTTTTGTTAGGCTTAGTCCTTGTTCTGAAAATCCACATAAAGGTCAAACAATTAATCAACTTTTGCGTGGTGGAAGTACCTGTATAGTAAATGAAATAAATTGGGAAACTAAGCTGATAGAACTATCTCCTATTTTTAGCCAGTCCGATAGATATAAGTTATTTAGTAATTCTTATAGTAATAGAAATCAAGAACAAATTTTTACAAATGCTACTCTTGATGAAAGTCCCTCAGATTTTATAGCTGGAAAAGTCGATGAAAAATTACAGAATACTCAAGGAAATCATGTTTGTCGATGGCTAGCTCCAGAAAACCCTCAAATTCCACCACAAATTATTCCTTTAGAACACGATTTAAAAAAACATCAAAACTTTCTTAATTCCTTACCATTAGCAAATAATAAAAAGCTCGATGATAAGCAAATAGAAGCAATAATAAATGGATTAAAAACTAGGATTCAACTTTTACAAGGTCCACCAGGTACAGGTAAAACAGAAACAACAGCGATCGCTACTTTTTTAAGAATTTTGGCACGAAGTTCTCCTGGGGATATTATTCTTATTACTGCCCATACTCATCAAGCTGTAGATGAATTATTATTACGTTTAGACAACCTTTTACCTATTTTGAATCAAAATGCGACGAATTTAAACTTCAATTTACCTTCAATTCAACTTAGTAGAGTCGATCCTAAAAACAACGAGGATTTTCACAATAAGAATGTTAATTTATTTTCTTCAAAACCTTGTGTAAGTGATGTTAATAGAATGCGTAAAAATAATATTTTAGTAATTGGAGGAACAACCAATGGAATTTTAAAAATGGTTAATGAATTGAATCAAAGAAAGAAATTTTCAAAAGATTATCCCCAAGGTTTTAAAACAACGACTCTTATTGTTGATGAGGCAAGTATGATGGTATTTCCTCACTTTCTAGCATTAGCTACATTAGTCAAAAATGATGGTGAAATAATGTTAGCTGGAGACCATCGACAACTTACCCCTATTATTACCCATGATTGGGAAAATGAAGACCGTCCTCCTGTAGTATCTTACCATCCTTATGTTAGTGCATATCAGGCTATTCAAAACTTAAAAGAAAACTCAGATACTCAAATTCCTGATGAAGCAATATTATGTTCAGCTTTGAATTTTAGCTTCCGTTTACCGCCAGTTATTCGCGAACTTATTGCACGGCTTTATAGCAAATTAGATAATATTCAATTACGAGGCAAAGAAACAGATAAAAATATAGAAAAAAAGGAAATAAATGGCACTTGGGAAAAACTTTTGCCAGGAAATAGAGGTCTTTATCTTGTTCTTCATTCTGAGCGTAAGTCAAGACGTAGCAATCAAATAGAAGTAGAAATAATTAAACAAATTATTGATGGAGGTGGAGAAATTCCTGATGGAAGTATCGGAATTGTTACCCCACATCGTGCCCAAAGAACTCTACTTAAAACAGAGTTAGCAGATTATTATGAAAATGCTATTGATGTGATAGATACTGTAGAAAAATTCCAAGGTGGTGAACGTCCAAATATAATTGTTTCTGCTACAGCAAGCGACCAATCTGCAATTAGTAAAAATGTAGAATTTATCCTGAATCTTAATCGCTCAAATGTAGCTTTTTCTCGCGTTAAAGAAAGGTTGATTGTTGTTTGCTCTAAAACTCTATTAGATTACATTCCAGCAGAATTTGAACATTACGAAGAAACAATGTTGTGGAAATCTTTACGTTCCCAATGTTCAGAACTTATTTTTACTGAAACTGTTAATGAACATAAAGTAGAAGTTTTTACACCTCCTTTAGCACAAATAAGTAAAAATTTAAACGAACAGCAAACTCTGTAGAATTCAACTATATAAAAATGCTAATGGCTAGTTTATCTTCCTTTACTAAAATTAGCCATTAGTAGTAAGTTCCTATACAAAATTAATTACACATCCTAATTTTTCTGTTTCCTATTCCCTCTCCCAACTAGGAAATTTATTTTACACAACTACTTAAATAATATTGATACTCAAATACTACTAGTACAGCACGGCGTAAATAAGATACCCATATTATGAGAGAATGGATAGAGCTAAGATTAATGTCTAAAAGAGTGTGTAATGGGTGTGCTATTTAAGCCAATGTGTACTAGTAACATTATTTTGACTCAGCAGTAGTATTACCTTCTTTTTCAGAGCGATAGAACTCCGTTCCGCTTACACGATAGAACTCCGTTCCGCTGACGCGAACGCCTATTTTTTCTATCCAATTAAATAACCGCTTCGATACCTTTAGTTTGCCGTTGATAATTTCGTCAGATAACATAATTGTGCTTGCCAATATAGATAGACAAATTATACTCATAACTACCAACTTCCTAATTAAACTAGACCGTACAGTTTGAATATATTTATTGTAGCAAAAATTTTGATAATGTCAAAACAGCAGAGGAAAAAATTCTCAGGAGAAAAGCTAATGGCCAAAACGAAGAGAGCAGAAAAATCTCATAGGAGTGCTTTAGACAAAGCAGAACAAATACTCAGAGGTGCAATACCAGAATTTCTCAAGAATGGTTATGCCTGTACAAGTATGGATAAAGTAGCCAAAGCAGCAGGAGTATCAAAACAGACATTATACAGTCATTTCACAGACAAAGAAGGATTATTCACAGCATTAGTCAAGCGGATAGCTACTAAAAAATATAACTTTGTTTGCTCACAACCACTAGAGGGAGAACCGAAAGAAGTATTACGGAATTTAGCAGATCGAATACTTACAGAAAATATTAACGATTCAGAATATTTAGAATTTGTCAGATTAATTATTGCCGAGTCAGGAAACTATCCAGATTTATCCAAATTATTTTTAACTCAAATAGCCAAACCAGCAGTAGAAATTGTCACAAAATATCTGCAAGAAAATCAAGAACTAGACCTAGAAGATCCAGAAGCAACAGCCAGAATATTTGTTGGTTCTTTAGTATATTTTATCCTGAATCAAAAAGTGCTGCATGGTATAGAGGTAATGCCAATGACAGCCGAACGTTATGTTGATAACTTAGTAGCATTAATTGAAAGGAAAAACAAAATATAGCAATCCTATTTTATTTGTGTATAAAAATCTTACTGCTTTTAGGAAACACTTAACTGGGAACACTTAACACTTAACTGGCGGGAGTTTCAGTTTTTTTATCTACTTTTTGATTACCCGCAACCTATGCGCGGATTGCTATAAATAGTGACAACTTCAAAAATGAATAACTAACATAGACTAAGACTGCTTTTGTTTTGGGAATAAAGGAGATAAATGGTCAATAATTAATAATTAACAATTAATAATTAATAATTACCTCTCCTGAAAGCGGATAGGATTGACCAAAATGATTTTTTTTCTTTTTTCTCCACGGCGAGTGAGAGGCTTTAGACCTTAATTATTCGGTAGAAGGAATAACTTAACTAGGAAAGGGAGAAAGCTTTTAAGCCATCATCTCATACCTTCGGCGCTAACTCCTAATCCAAAATTTACAGGAACAAAAAAAATCATCTATTTTAGTTAAGTAAAATCTGCCAAATTACGCTACCCTATAACTTAAAATAGAAACTACCCTATAAAATTATTCATTATCCAATAAGTACCAGGACATAAATAAATACCACTGTGTTAAGAACGATTAACAAAGCCGAAACTCCTTTTATCAAAATAATTGAATCATTAACCCTGCCTTGATTGGCGAAATGTTCTTGGAGGGTTGCTCGCGCATCCCCGTGACAAAAACAACTTCTAACTTCTGACTTCTAACTTCTGACTTCTGACTTAATTAAGTTTCCTGTTCCATAACTTCACAGTTAAGTTTAATTTTGTCCGACTACTTAAACAAAAATTAACACTTAAAGACAAACAACAAAGATGACCACACCAATTGTTGCCTTACAACAACCAAAAGATATCTCCCTAGGAGAAATAGAAGAAGAACTAAGTAAAATCTGGCTTAGTCAAAATCAAGGTAAAGCAACCTCCATTGCTACAAGAGCTGCCACCTTTAGCATGGTAGTTTATGAACCAGAAGAATTCCAACAATTACTAGGGGCGCTAGGATTCTATAATGGTCCAATTGATGGCATTCATGGGCCACAAACCAGAAATGCAGTTAGAGAGGCACAAAAAATTTATCAATTGCCAATTACAGGTAGGGTAGACCCCGAAACCCTAGCTAAATTGCGCTCAGAGTTTGCTAAACAACCAGAAGACCGTCAAAAAGTCACAAATATAAATCTTCGGGGGTTTAGTATGGCAGATGCGATCGCCACTCAAAACCCCAGTCGCGTTATGACCCTATGTCCAACTATGGGGGAAGAAGATACAGGAGTTACAGCTCAAGTATCTGCCTATTGCCCAATTCAGAAGCAAAGTAACTCCAATTTAGTTTGCAGTGAATATGTCACCCTGCGGGGGACAAAATCAGCGATGCAAAGGGTAGATGAAACAATAAAATCATTAATGATTCCCGATCTACCAAAATTTGTCTGGTGGAAAGCGACCCCTAACACAGAACAGCAATTATTTCGTAGTTTGTGTGAGACGAGCAACTGCATAATTATGGACTCCTGTTACTTTTCCGATCCAGAATCAGAATTTTTAAAGATGCAGGAATTGATTGAAAACGAAACTTATATTGCCGACCTCAACTGGCATCGTCTATCTGCTTGGCAAGAATTAATTGCTGCTACTTTTGACCCTCCAAAACGACGAACAGCTTTATGGAAAGTTGACATTATTACAATTGACTATGAAAAAGGAAATGCTGCTCAGGCGCTAATGTTTTTGGGTTGGTTTGCTAGTCGTCTGAATTGGAAACCAGTGTCTTATACCGAATTAGGTGGAGATTATGATATTGCCCATATAAAATTTACTGGGGGTAATGATAAGGAAATTTTGGCTGAGTTAGCAGCTATTCCTACTGCTGACTTTGGTGAGATTCCAGGAGATTTAGTTGGTTTACGTTTAGGTTCGAGTAATCCAGATGTTGATGTTGATTGTTGCACAATTTTGTGTTCTGAAACTACTGGTTGTATGCGCTTAGAGTCTGGCGGTAAGGCGCAGTCTTGTTTGACTGAACAGGTGACAGCATTAAGCGATCAGAAAGCAGAAGCTTTGATGGCACAACAGTTACAACGTTGGGGTCGGGATGTTTTGTATGAGGAGAGTTTAGCGTTGACAGCACAAATGCTGCACTTAAGAAGTTAGGGAATCGGGGGAGCAGGAGAGAGTAGTGCTGTGAGACAGTTAAATCTACTCTCAAATCTAATTTTCCTCTACTTCTGATATCAAACTTTGCTAGTATCGGTATTATAAAACAGCACAGAAAACGGGTTTGTGTGAGCATATATCGGTATTGTGGAATATCTAAATTGATATTTTTTTTCATCCCTGGATTCACACCTACGGCAATAGTAGATATTTTGTTTTCTCTACACCAGTTGATTAAATATCTAGCTGCTTTATTGACAGCAATGCATGAGGATGCTGAGGTACAGTCATAAGACTACTTTTATATTCCCCGCTCCCCACTCCCCGTTCCCTGCTCCCAGTTAAGTGTTCCCTGTTCCCTAGGACAATAAAACTTTGTACCTCACGCGGCTCCGAAACTGCTGTAAGTAATCTCTAACTTTATTGTTTCGATTTACCATAATGCTAATTTGCTTTTTGGTTAAACCTTTGATGCCTTATTTATCTTGATAATGACTGCAATCTAGAATTTTCCTTGTTGTAGGACTGGTTGATTGATTTTAGCTTTCTACCGTCCAAAATAAACGATTACCCAGTATTTGATACACAAGTTGCATCTATTATCTAAACCAAGGTCTATTGAAGCGTACATTATCAGATTTTACTACTAGCTGTGGTTCCTCTTCTGTAATGAATTCAACTTCAAAAAACCTAGCATCATATCTGGGAATTATCCGAACTTCCTTGAGATTTCTACCCATCAATCTTTTAGGAAAAGGGATTTTTACTGCACCATATTCAGCCTTAAATTTTCTAGACATTGGGATATTAAAATACCCATCGGATCTCTCACAAATTGATTTGATATACTCCTCAGTGCCACCAAAATTAGAGTGATATTAAAACAATAGAAAAATCCTAGTTTTCTGAGAAAACATTGAGTCCATCAATAGAATCTTTCATCTCAAAACAGACTCAGTAGATCGCAAAGCCAGTTTCAGTGCTTCATCAAATTAAGAGGTGTCGAGTCCCCATAGATTTGGTGGCCTTTGAAATTCCTTGACAACCCAAATTTATTGTCCTAACTACAAGATACAGTGCTATAATATTAAACTTGCTTACCATTTCTTCGAGATTCCCAGTCCCCATTGACCTGTCACAAAGATATATAGCAAAAATGGGTCAGGATTAGTATTACTATGTAGTTCACCTACCTGAAAATTGCTATAAGTACTATTGTTTGAGTAAATATTACTATCGTTATGTGGTAGAAGCCCCAGTTAAAATATCTATAATCTTAAATACTAATTTCAGAAAGACCATAGCTAAAGCTAGTTGCTCAGTGAAACTCTTATTCCTTTGCTCCAAGAAGTACAAACCCAATAATTGAGTAGACTTATACCCTTACTTTGCCAGACTTATGCGAATTAGGTATAACTTGTCTGTCTGGGTTTGAGTTCCTATACCTAGCCCAACCTAACTACCGGAGGATTTTAGATGACAATGAACCAGAGGACTACAGAAAATTCCCAAAACTCCAGGTTTAAAGAACCTGTTTCTGTGGACAATCTTGCCGAAAATTTGATGGAAGACTTGTTCGATGATATTGACCGAGTATTGGATGGTGGTAGTCGTTTACCAACTGAAGTAACTCGACCAGAAATTGTTTCTTTGACACCAATTAAGGTGCCTCAAATAGTTTTGCCTCAAAAGAATACTCAATCTCAAGACCCTGAAAAAGAAGCAAAGGCAAAATTAGCTCAAGCACAAGCAACCAAAAAAGAAAATAAATCATTAGATAAACTACTTTTAGGAGCAGCTTTTGCATCTATATTAGTAACTCTCTGTTTGTGGTTAGCAACTAGAGGTGGATTTGATAAAATTTTAGACTATTTAGGTTATGTAGAAAAGCCTGATTCATCAGGAGAAACATTGAATCCTAAAGCAGCAGCAGATGCAAAATTTGCAGATTATATCGAGCGCTCGCTCAAAATGATTGAGCAAAAAGAGGCGACTCAGAAACAACAACAACTTCCGGGTGTACCACCTGCTCCATCTAGTAACAATTTACCAAAAGTACCAGTATCGGCTAACCCATCCATAAATACTAGCTTACTCTTACCGCTCAACCGATTGGTCGATCTGATGGAGGCACAAGTAGCAAAAGAACCTGTAACCATTCCGGAAACTAAAGTAGTAGTAATTCCCCCTATTCCAACAGCGGTAGCAGTTACACCGAAATCTGAGCCATCTTCCCCAAAGCCATCAGCAGCATCTGCATCTAACGCTTCCAAATCTGAGCCATCTTCCCCAAAGCCATCAGCAGCATCTGCATCTAACGCTTCCACAGAAGCTGCTGAAAAAGTTCAAGAAAAATCGGAAGCCGAAATAAATGCCAAAGCAGAAGTAAAATCAGAAACTAAAGCTAAAGTTGATAGCTCTAGCTCGGCGAAAGCTGAAGCAAAAACAAAACCGGAGACTCCAGCCAAAACAACGGCAAAACAGAAACCAGAACCAGAACCGGAAACAACAGCACAAGCAGAATCTCAAACAGAAACACCAACACAACCAGTATTATTACCTCCACCTCCAACAGCAGAAATACCTGTGGCGGAAATAATCGCAGCTAGTCAAGTTCAAAGCCCTATTAATACACTGGTAGGTATCTTGGAGTTAGGCGAACGTTCTGCTGCTCTATTTGAAATTGATGGAGTGGCCCGTCGGATATATGTCGGAGAGAGTATTGGTGGTAGTGGTTGGACTCTTGTCAAAGTAGCTAATCAGGAAGCTGTGATTCGCCGTAATGGTGAAGTTCGTTCTGTTTTTGTCGGGCAACAATTTTAGTTATAAATGTCAGAACTTATACCAATTCACTTTAGGGATGTCACAAATAGTTTCCAACTTTAAAATGTCAAATAATTTCCCGAAACTATTATCTGATTGGAGTTTTTAGTCGATCGAATCTAACTTCTGACTTCTGAGTTTTGATTTCTGACTTTAGTGAAACGGTATGAGTAGTGTATGCCTATTACGGTATGGTAATGGTAATATGACTCAAAAATAAAGTTAATAGTCTCTCCTTGGATAGGGGATGAAAAAAATCAACTTCAGTACATCAAGCCTCTGGCTTCAGCTAGAGGTACTGATAACTGATAACTGAATTGCGCAGTTCCTCCGATAGGAGGCTAACTGATAACTGATAACTGAAATGACTTATGGGTTTATTTGACGATTTTAGCCAATTTCTCGAAAACAGACTTGAAGAGTTCCTGCAGAATAACCCCCATTTAGAACTACAGGCACTTGAAGAGCAATTACGCCAACAAGAAGAAGATACTCTGCGCCTCATCGCACAACTCCAGCGCCAAGAAAAAAAATTAGAGCAAGATATTCTCTCGACTGCCCAAGAAGTTAAGCGTTGGCATAACCGAGTCGAAAAGGCACAAACAGCTAATAGACTAGATTTAGTCCAGGCTGCCCAGGAAAGAGAAGCATCTTTTTTACGGCAAGGTAATCAACAGTGGGGACAGATGCAAGGATGCAAGCAGCGCATCCAACAAGCGAAAGAACTTTATCATCAGATTAAACAACGTCGTGAGGAGGTACGAGCAAAAGCTGTTGAAGCTGAGGCTACTCGTTATACTGCCAGGAATGAAAGACGCTGGGAAACTGATGGCTGGAATCAAACCAGTTCCTATAATTTTGGTAATTTATTCGACCCATTAGAGGAACAGTTTAAAAGTCTGGAAACAGATGAAGAGCTGGAAAGAATGAAGCGGAATATGGGAAAGTAGTTGGATATTTATTATGTCAGGGAATTATTAAATTTCCTGACCTTGTTAGATGCGGGTGTAACTAATATATTAGATATCTGGTGAAAAAGATATAGATTTTTAGATGGAACAGCTCCAGAGGGCAAAAAGCAAGAGGCACTCTTGCAAGATATTTTTAGGAAAAAGGTACAAAAAATGATGTTTAGGGTGACTTTTACAACTCTATTGCTGTCCTATCCAATGGTTAAATAAAAGGCTTGTTTATTTTCTAGAGATGTCTATTGATTTAAAATAGGAGTTAATTATGAATATTGGGAAAATAGGAAAATGGTCGGTTATCTATCAGAATGAAAAGGTAATTAATCACACAAAAATTATTTGTACTGCCGTATCAATACCCGGATTATTTCCACTAATAATTATGGAAGAACGAATAGGTGAAGAAGAACAACGTGGTTATGGCGAGAAAAATTTCAATTTGTCTGAAAGACAAATTATTGACTGTAGTGGAAAAACAAATGCAGAAGTAATAGAAATGGCTGTAGATATATTTAGAGAAAACTGCAAAAAATTTGATAAAAATTAATTGCTAAAATCACAAGTATATTCTACAAATAAAGTTATGTAATCAGTAAATATTAAGCGTTACTAATTATAGTTTGATAATCATCAATAATACTTGCTTTTATTAATAGCTATGACATTAAAAAATAAATAATTTTATTCGTAGATAGTAAGGATTTTTTATATTATTTAGGGACTTTATTAAAGCTGATTTGTCTGATGATTAATGGGAAATTAAACTGTTAACAAAAAATCATCATTACCTTAATACTAAATCTTTAAATATAGCACTACACATTTAGGTGTTTGAAATTGCTAAATCCCGTTTTGCTACGCAACATACTTTGCGCAGCATTCTGTAGGAAAACTCAAAGTGTTTCCCCACCGAAAACTCACGAGCGAGATTACTTTTAACTTCTGACTTACCCGTAGCACTATAGATTCTGAGTTATATCATGTCCGTTTAATTAGTGATAAAAAACTTTCTTCTCTTCTTCCTTCTTCTTCCCTCCTGACTCCTTTATTGTTATTTATAAGAGACTGAATGTATCAGGAAATATAAAAAGAAGATAGGGAACACTTAACTGGGAACACTTAACTAGTAACAGGTATGGAGGTATGGAGGGAGGAAGAAATCAAGGCAACTATTTGTCAGTTAAAAATCTAGGAATATATGTACCTTTCCACCTCTGGTATCTACCAAATTTCAATCCCTTGAAGTACTAGCGCTTTTAGATTTTAGTCACTACCCATCTCTCTTAATACTTATTTTACAAACAGTCTCTAAGTATTCAACCGGACATGATATTAAATATAATATTCCTTCTATAAACCGGATTTGCTATAATTGAGTTGAGAAAATTGGATTATGTAAATAATCAGA